>JAZGBI010000013.1 GCA_036476315.1 Candidatus Neomarinimicrobiota bacterium
GGGACAGTGTGAGGCCGGTTTTACCAGCGAAAGATCCTTTGGGATCCGGTAGATACAGACGTTCAAAAAACTCCCAAACACGGCTCCCATTGCGAACGGAAAGATCCAGGTGACGAATATCACGACACAACCTACTCACTACCTATGAGTTCATCTATCAGCGGAAGAAGCTGGCTTATCTTGAAAGGTTTGCTCAGGAACTTGTCTGCTCCTGCTTCCAGCCCGACCTTTTCGTCGCGCTCACTTCGCTTGGCAGTAACGATGATTATGGGGATTTGTCGAAACCTTTGATCGAACTTCAGTAATCTGCAAACGTGGTATCCATCCAGCTTGGGAAGAAGTACTTCCAGCAGGATGAGGTCTGGACTCTTTGATCGAGCCATGTTTAGCCCCTGGATGCCATCTGCAGCGCCTATGACGTTCATTCCACGCTTTTCAAGTCTCTCAGTGACGGCTGAGACGACTTCTTCCTCACTATCCACAATAAGGACGGTCTTTTTCTTATCGGCGGCCATTTGCTATTATCCTCTTTGAAAAAGGCTAGGGCTGAGGCTGAGACTTAGGCTAAGGCTTGGATTCCAGAGTTTTGATAAGCGCATTTAGTTCCTCAATGATATCTCTTGTAGATCTAACTAAGGCATTCCTTGTCTTTTCGCTAATGTAAGACAACGCCACGCTGACCATTAGTTGACTGATCAACTCATACGAACTGCCACGCGAAATCTTATGCACAGCATCCTGTGGATAGAAGCGCGTTTTATCTTTAGACTCAAAACGGCCAAACCCCTCAGCAATATTATGTGTTATAGAATTTGCAGACCTACGCATATCCGATATCAACCCAAACCTTTCATCCAAAGGATAATTCTTCGTGGTCCCGTAAATCCTTACCAATAATTCGAAAGCTTGTTGCCATATGGGCATTTCTGTAAAGTCCTTGTAGCTCACCCCTCCTTTCCTTCGCCTTCGCCTCAGCCTTCGCCTTCTCTCCTTCTCCTTAGCCTCCGCCTTCGCCTTGTTGTTCGCCTTAGCCTCCTACAGCGATCTTCTCTTGAACAGTTTCAGCGACAAAAGCAAGAAGACCCCTGGGTATAATAATCCGTAAACCAAGAACCACTTGGCATAATCCGGGCCGCTGCCAGGAAGCGGACTAAAAATGGACGCCACTGTGACTTCTGTCAAATGAGGAATAAAATAATATGAGATCATGGAGAGCCAGCGCCAGATTCCCTCTGAATTCGCGTGCATCAAAGACAGGCTTTGCGAAAAATAACCCATGGCTACAAATACGAGCCCCATCATGGGTGCCAGGAACCTCGGAAGTCTCATCAAAAAGAAAAATGTGAGGCTCAGGTAAATAATTACTTTAACACAGCCCGACAGATATGAAAGTGTTGTCGAAATTGAAACACCCCACTGACCCGAATAGACTGTTGAGCCCACGATGGGAAGAATCATGACCAGATACGCCGCACAACATAGAATGAAGGCCCCCAAGAACTTCCCCGTGAGGTATTGACTTCTGGTGAGCTGTTTTGAGAGGACAATGTCCAATATGCCACTTTTCTTGTCACCGGAAAAGGTGTTCATGGCAATCAGAAATCCAATTAGGAATACGCATATTTCGGAGTAGAAAAGCCCCCCCTGCAACATGAGAGCGCTCCGTTCCAGGGACCGGTCTGAACTTGCATATCCCAGGACTTGACTTGTCAGCGCAGGACTAAGAGAGATAAGACTCATGGAAAATGCCAGAACGAATCCGATAAGAGCCAGAATCAGTATCTCCGAGCGGTGTCGCTCCACCGAATAGGTCAATCGCGCGATGGCAAAGACCTTCACTCCCTTTTCGCCTCTTCGTAAACAGTGAGAAACAATTCTTCCAGGCTTGCAGCTTTTCCCTCTGCCATTAGGTCCGAGGTTTGACCCTCCATCACCATTTTTCCCTCCCTTATCAACCCAATTCGGTCCGAAACCAGCTCCACTTCTGTCAGACGATGGGATGAAAGAAGTATTGTCACGCTTTCGTTCTTCAATTCCGTCAGAATTGATGTTAATCGTTTCGACGCGAGAGGGTCCAACCCCGAGGTGGGTTCATCGAGAATCAACAGGTCCGGTGACCCTATGAAGGCTTGAGCCAGGGCTACTTTCTGTCTGTTGCCCTTCGAAAGGTCGCCGATTTTCATATCCATGATAGGATCCAGAGCCATCATATCCCGGACTCTATCCACTTCCACACTAACCATCCCACCGTTCCCGTCCGATGCCACGTGTCCCATTACAGACAGAAATTGACCTACCTTCAGGTGTGGATAGAACAGATGCTCCTCGGGAAGATATCCGATTCTTGCCGGCAATCGGGCTCCGGTGAAGTCGTGACCCATGATACTGATCTTTCCCGCGTCGGGGATGCAAAGGCCTATCAGCATGCGTAAAGTCGTCGTTTTCCCCGCGCCGTTGGGACCCAGAAAACCATATATCTCATCCTTCTCCACTTCCAAGGATAGGTCATCCACTGCAAGAACATCGCCACGTCCACGGGCTCCCCTGAATTGTTTTCTCAAGCTCAGGGCTTTTAGCGCGGGTGCCACGGTTACAGGGAGATGAACGCTAACATACCGAAGAACAGATCTACAAGAAGAGATGTATTCGTCGTAAGGGGTGGACTATGTGAGGTTCGTGGAAGCAAGATCTCACCTCATGTAGAGACTATCCTATGAGGCTCCGAAAAATTTTCGGATCGCTCGATTTGGAGCTTGCATCCTCCAGAGTTATCATCCTCTTCTTTACCAGTAGTGCCAGAGACTGATCCAGCGTCTGCATTCCGTGTTGAGCCCCTGACTGGATGACACTGACTATCTGATGTGTCTTATCCTCACGTATAAGATTCCTGACAGCTCTCGTGCCCACCATCACCTCGACGGCCGGGACCCGACCCTCATTATCTGCTCGTGGCAAAAGTTCCTGGTAAATGACTCCCTCCAGGCTATTTGACAGTTGGAGCCGGATTTGCTGCTGCGCGGCTCCCGGGAAAACATCAATAATGCGGTCCACCGTTTGTGCAGCTCCGGGAGTATGCAGTGTGGCCAGCACGAGGTGACCTGTTTCTGCTCCGGTAAGCGCCGCCTGAATTGTTTCCAGGTCGCGCATTTCACCTACGAGGATCACATCGGGATCCTGTCTCAGCGCATGTTTCATAGCGGAGGCAAAGGAGAGCGTGTCGGCACCGATTTCTCGCTGTGAGATGATGGATTCCTTGTCGCGGAAGAGATATTCGATGGGATCTTCAATGGTAATGATGTGCTTATTCTCCACTTCATTCAAATGATTTATCATGGATGCCAGGGTCGTCGACTTCCCGCTTCCTGTGGGACCGGTCACAATGACCAGTCCCCTCGGTTTGAACACCAACTCCTTACAGATTTGCGGTAGCCCCAGATCTTCGACCCCAGGGATTTCCCAGTTGATTAACCTGAATGCGATAGTCTCCGTGCCGCGCTGACGACTCGCGTTGACACGAAACCTCGCCAGACCAGGAATGCTGTAGGAAAAATCCAGCTCCAGATCCCTCTGGAATACTTCGAACTGATCCTCATTGGTGATGCTCTGCAGAGTTGCTTTGCTCCACTCCGGCGTCACCTCAGGATATCCCTCGGCCGCGACAAGCACGCCATCGATACGAAAGATGGGTATCCCGGGTACCTTGAGATGCAAATCCGATGCCTCCGTTTCGATCATCAGGCGCAACAGGTCATCGATCTGCATGTCCTTCTTTTTTGGTTCCGGCATTTTGCCTGACTAAAACCCTCTCAACATAAGAATGGACAGTGTAGAAAGAAGGCGTAACTCACTTCTGGGCCTGATTTTCGTACCTGCATGGACCTTATGCGTCCAAATGAGATTGGATGACGATTGCTCTTTCATTCTTTTTTACCATGTATTCTCCCTCAGGATTTATCACAACTGATTTCCTGCTCTCTTCTTCTAAGCGATATCCGGCCTCTTTCAACTTCCGTTCAATAAAGGCATCCAAAGAGGATGTATCTGCAGCCAGGATCTCCTTGACTCCAATCCTTTCTTCCTGCAGGAACACACTTATCAAGATCCAGCTGTGCTCCTTCCAGAAATGATCGAATAGATCGGTGAATGATCTGTCGACAAACTCAGGGGGAATTCCTACTGTACGGAGCCGGGCGCCGGAACTTCTGGTCAGGAGGGCTTCCACTGTCTGAGGAACACCAGGATCCAGCACACGTGAGGCAACCAGAAAGGCATCCAGATCGGCGTTGAGGATTATCTCATCCGCGTTGGCTCGTCTGAGATGGTCCAGATTGTCTCGTTCCGCAAGGCAGGCCAGGACTTTTACGTCTGGATATAGACTCTTGATGGCGAGGCATGCAAAAATGGTCTTCTCATCTGGCTTTGACCTGTCCGAAAACCTGTCCGAAGAAAGAATTATTGCTGCGGCACAGTCCTTCAGGTTGGCTCCCTGGAGGACGCTTTCTCGCGTGTAGTCTCCCTGCACGAACTTGAAGTCAACCGTCGGAGACCTGCTTATCAAATCCTCAACGACCTCCTTATCTTGACTGTTCACGAGAACGATTCCCAGTCTGCCGTCATCGTTCACGGTCTTGAGGGATTCCACGACGTGGTCAACGTTCTTGTTCCACCCGCAGAGAACGATTCGCCTGCCGGATTTCCCTTTTCGTGACAACCCTTTTGTCCGATTCCGCCTAAGCATTTTTCTTTAGATTTGAGATGACGACGATCATACAGTGGAGTACAATTTACTGATAAAATGTGTGTCAGGCTTCAGAATTCATCTTTGGGAAGTCGTGTTCGTTGCATAACGATGGGTGAGAAAAAGGGACTATTTCTCGTCATGATTCATTAATTTCGCCTGATCTATTCACCAAGAAGCCACATAGGTCAGAGAGAAGCATAATAACCAGATTCAGACAAAGATAACGTGTCCAAAATACCCCCAAAAGCAAATTTCAAATCAATTATTAAGGTTCTTAATATCAAATTCATATACTCTGTGTTCACCCTGTCCCGATCAAGCGGGATGTGCTTAATGAATAGTACAGGTTAGGTAGAACAGATGACCAGAATTCTGAATCGCATTGTTCGTGCTGCCATTCTTGATCCTGAACTATATGAAGAGGTTGAAGCCGACCGGAGTGCGTCGGGGCAGGCAATGGTGGTCGTCGTTCTTTCAAGCCTGGCGGCCGGAATAGGGAGCATTGAAACAGTGGGACCTGGCGGTATTTTCCTGGGAACCATCATAGCTCTCATAGGATGGTTTGTCTGGGCCTATCTCACCTATCTTGTTGGAACAAAACTCCTCCCTGAACCCTCGACCGATGCAGATACCGGTGAATTGCTCCGGACTATTGGCTTCGCAAGTTCACCCGGCTTGATACGGGTGCTGGGTGTTATACCAGGACTTAGAGTGGTTGTCTTTCCACTCGCTGCCGTTTGGATGCTGGTAGCCGTAATAATCGCGGTGAGGCAGGCTCTGGACTACCAGAGTACGATTCGCGCCGTAGGTGTTTGCGCTGTCGGCTGGATCGTGCAGGTTCTGGTCCTTGTTGTCCTTTTCTACGTACTCGGCGTCCGGGAAATCTAACCCCACTCATCTTCTTAAACTGAACCTTGAAAAGGTTTCGAAACCTTTTCAAGGTTTTTAACTTCATAGAGAAAAATAATTCACAAATTAAAATAGTTTACTGGATTTCATAACTTCTCTACCTTATATTAGGTCACGCAACGGTTCTGAAGGAAACCAGTGGGGTCGAGGTGACGGATTAAAATAGTCAAGGGTAAAATCGGAAGTGAGACTGTCATCAAGGAGGATACACGACTGGACGGTCTCATAATCGGATCCACAGAAGTTTCCCAGAATACGACATTTGCCGTGCGTGGCGAGATCATTGGAGATCTTACCATTAAGAAGAATGCCAGAGTTCATCTTTACGGCACGGTCAACGGCGACATAGTAAATGAGGGAGGTCGACTAAAAGTTTACGGGATAGTGGGGGGAAAGATAACCAGAAAGGGAGGCAACACCACCATCGATTCCAAGGCTATCGTCCTCGGTGATATCGAATGAGAAGCCAAGTTGCTGTTACTTCTGGCACGTTCATTTACGCAGACAAAAGGGCTTGCCCCTCGTCCATCTTCATTTCATTACGATGGATAAATAGCACAGCGTAGAGGTGCAGCGGCGGACCAATTCACAATTGACTGGAAAAACTTTGGCAAGAGCCTTTGCCTCGTTCGTACACTCAAACTCAAAGTCTAGGGCAAATTAGATTGCTCCTCTCGGTGGCACACAGACCCATAGTGGAACTGGCATGCTCAGGTCTCATGGGAAAAACTGGCAGCCCTCCCCCTTCGTCTGGTTGATTTCACATAACCTACACATAACCTGAAAAAAACTTAGGACACCCGGCTCCGGTACGATTTTCGTTCAAGTACTAACCGGCTAGTTATGGGACATTAAGTTTTACACACCCTCAATGACATTTCAAATGGTACGAGATCCTTCGAGATTGGGCGAGATGGCCTTTTTCCCATCTGGCTGGTAAGATCTAGATCTATTCAGGACGATAGGAAAATGTCGAATTTCGGTACGGAAAAGCGTGCGACAAACGTGAAGTGATTATGTTCCCGAAGTGAGAACGGCGGTTACTGGGCCACCACCGCAGTTTTCATACTCGAGAAACTTGTGGCAACCTTTTTCTCTCACCCCTGTCTCATCAACTGGAACGCCCCTACGATGCGCCCGTCATCATTCCTGACAGGAAACAGCTCTACATTGGGCAGAACCCTGAAAACACCAACCTATTAGTAGTCCAAAGTATGCGTCTGGTCAGGGAGGTCGAATCAGACGGCGAAACGGGTGTCTCCTGCAGGGGGACTGATCCACCAGCATGGAAGGCAGGAAGTGTTATTCTGGAAGGATATTCCGTCCGATCGAATTCCAGGCGGATGACACTATAAATTGAGGCCTACCGTAACAGAAACAGTGAGATTTTTCCCCGAGGGGTGAAGGCCGAAGTGGTATTTCCTCCTCAGGTTTCTTTCTCTCCTGCCTGAAATGACGTAGTCAGCCAGGAAACCGGCCTGAACCAGACCCGATCCCACCAACAACAATTGTCTGAAAGGAAAGGGAGTGTGGGGAGTCCCCCGCTGAGGGGGTTCCAACAGCAGGAACGGTCCGGCCACAGGAACCACGATTCTAGCCAGATCTTCCCCTCCCAGCGTGTAGTATCCTCCTATGGTCGCAGCATACGAAAAGAGAAGACCGGCAAGGTCAAAAATCTTCCGGGATTCCATCGAGGCAACCCTGAGTTCAAACATCACCTCATTTTTTAGAGCTTGAAACTGTATCACTTCATCTAGTTTTGTCGTTGCTAGAATATCCTGAGGCGAAAGGTTTAGCGTGTTCCCCTCATGGGTTTCGATTGTCCCACTGTTGCCGGGAATCTCCCGGCCCATCTGGCCTTTGATGATCGAACCATTTTTCAAGTAGACTACGTCAACAGTTTCCTCATCGGGAGCGACTGCCACAGTTCCCGTTGTTATCATTTCGGAACTGTCAGATTTATCCAAACTGGAATTCAGGGTCTTTTCCCCCGTGGTTGCTGTCAGGTAGGAATTCTCACCAGCAGTCGTAACAGTGAGAATCAGGACAAACAGAGAATTCTCGAGAACTATTACCGGCTTCAGCACCCGTTTCCTCATAATTCTTTCACAATAACAGCTATTCCTTTCACTGGAAGATACTGAACCCGCAGCAAAAGCCAGCTAGGATAAGTCTGATTCTAATGTAGTCTATTTCCTAAACTCCTGTAGGCACAGTCCTACAAGAGTTTGGGATAGGCAGGATTAATGAGGGAAAATTTGGAAGGGTACAGCAGGCTATGTCAAACGCGACCTGCCAACTTAAGAAATGGTCCTATTGATGGGGATTGGTCAATTTCATGCGATAAGGCCTGGTCCTCCTCTCAAAGCTTTCCCAACTCCGTCAACCAGTCTCTTGGCAAGTAGGCCTTCATTGTCTCGATTAACATTGAATTCTGTAACCACCAGACCCACAAATTTCTTGCTGGTTATGAACACGGTAAGTGCCTCAATTGTTTCATCAAAGCTCAGACCCTTATGATGAGGCACATCTGCCGCGGGGAAGTCGTCGAAATCGATCACGTCCACATCGAAATGAACGAGAATCGAATCCACCTCATTCTCCAGTTGGTGTACGACCTTCTTAGCTGAGTCTTTGGCTATCCCTTTAATTCTGCTTAAAGGGTACTTAGCCATTTGACAGTTTGACAAAACTCCAGTTTCCCATGCATCAATTGACCCAGCCTCCTGATTGTAACCGAAAAGTACTATGTTCTTTTCTGGGACGAGAGGGAATCGGGTACCTACGTGCGAAAGTAACTTCACTCCTTTTCCAATGATGTGTGCAAGACCCATCCCATCAAAGATCCCGGAAATCGTCGTATCAGGGATGTTCATATCAATATCCCCATCAAAATAGACCAGACCCAGATTCGGGCTATTCCTAATTATGGCGTCAAGTACTCCTACCGTAATTGTGCAGTCTCCTCCGAGAACTAACGGAAGAGAACCTTCCTGTATTATCCTATTTACCCGGCCAGAAACCTTCTTCGCTACTTGCACGACTAATTCCAGATTTTGACTTTTGGGATTATCCTTATCTGGTCGATATGAAACCTCTGGCAGATCACCAAAGTCGAGAACTTCTAACCCAGTTAGACGGATCTTTTCAAGCAGTGAAGCTTTGCGGAGTGCCTGCGGTGCCTTTTCTTGTCCCTTCTGCCTAGCCCCAGCACTGGACGGAACACCCAGAACTCCAATTCTTCTCATATACTGGAGTTTTGAATTCAATTGAGCAATCTTTCAACGTATGGGCGCATCTTCCTTACCATTCTCTCCAGGTCAATTGAGGAAGAGATGTCGTCGAATACTTGAGCAAAGGAGTACGACCTTTGCTGAATGGCAATGTTGGCCCTGAACGGAAGCGATTGGTGTTGATACCGTCGTGATATGCCAAGTAGAAGACACCGCCCCGCTTTGCTGTTGCCGTTTCACCACTGGCCGTCTCCGTTCAGTCCAACAATCGGTCATATGGAGGAGTAAATTCAAACCCCGCATACGGCTTTCCTTCGAGGTGTCTGATAGCCCAGATATAGTACATGTGGTATCCCGGAGCAGACACCTGACTGTGGTCTCGGTTTCCGGTTATCACCAGCAAATCCTTGTTCTGAATCTTGAAAACCTGACTTCCCAGCTCCCCATGACCATATCCTTCTTTCGGAGAAAACTCGTAGTAATAAATCTCCGGCTGTTCATGGTGGTGCGGGGGGTAACTGCTCCACTTCCCTGGGAAATTCAGTACTTCTCCCAGGACCAACTTCGCTGCTTCGGGAGCAATAGATTGATCGAAGGCGAGGCGTACCAGCCGGTAACATGTACCGTCAAGAAGGTCTTTTCCCCGGTGCTCTACGTCAATCTCAGAATGGGCATACACACGCCCTTCGAAGGTCTCCTCGTTCATGGTGGAGATGATCGCCAGCCGAGTTTCTCCTTCAGCTGCAACTGTCAACGTCTCTCCTCTGGAGAAATGAACGACAGTGGGATTCTCTTCCACCCAACTGGTACGGTGAAAGCGGGTCTGTTCATCCCGATAGCGTAGCGAGCCTTTGCCTTCGATGACTACCACAGCCGTTTCCTCGGTATCCGATCCGACCTTTTCCCTGCCACCTGCTTCAAGAAGGAGGATCTGAAATTTCAATCCTGCTTCCGCCTCCAGGTCCGCGTAGTTGTTGAACCCGGGAGAAAAAGGACGACCCCTGTAGGAGGTAATCAGATCCACACTCATACCTGCCCCAGCATCCGCTGTCGTACAATGCACACGAAGTCATTGTACCCTTGCAGAAAGTCGTTCAGAGTGTGTACTGAGGGACCGAAGGAGGCGAACTCGTCAGGAGTCATCCCGTCCTCATAGAAGGCCCGGCGAAAGTCTTCGAAATTGTCTTCTAATTGTGCCAGAATCTCCGAGGGCACATCCTCCTCCATACGCTGGACTACTTCGATGTTGGAGGCGTTGAATTGATTCCACCACTCGTATGGTATACTGATAACCACACTTCCGCCCAAGAATTGTGACCAGTGAAAATGACAGCGAAAAGCCGCTGATAGGAGCTTTCCATGGTAGCCTCTTTTGTTAAAGATGCGGTAAGCACGTTTGAAAATCGCTACGCCAGCCCAGTTGATAACTCCTGGGTCGACGGTGATTCCGTGCTGGGCCATAACGCGGCGAAGATGGTCATCAATGCGGCCCACCATGATGGTAACATAAGGAGTGAGCGTCGAGGTGTCCACGCCATTCTCCAGGGCCCGTTTCCAACCTCGTTCGATCGCCTCAGCCGTTGCCACGGCCTGGGGGACGGAGAAGCTTACTGTAGCATTGATGGTGATCCCACGGGCTGTCAGTTCCTCAATTGACCGCAACCCGGCAGGAACCACGGGGTTCTTGACTGCTATGTTCGGCGCCAGGCTTGCCAGGTGTTCTGCGTGCTGAACCATTTCTTCCGCGTTGCGGTAGTACTTGGGACTTACCTGCAAGGAAAGTTTTCCTTTCCGCCCGTCAGTACGCTCATAAACCGGCTCAAGAATAGCGGCCGCTCTTCGACCCACCTCATCCACAAGTAACCAGGCAATTTCATCCTCCGATTTCTCCGGGTGGTCCTTAATCAACCTGTCAATGACGGGATTCCAAACATCGGGGTGAGACTCAACCGCTGCTTTCGTAATAATTGGATTCGAGGTAGCACCTACTGCCCCTTCATCCACAGCATGCTGCAGCAGGGCGTGATCGTTTGAGTCGTTCCACCAATCGCTGCCCAGCTCGCTGGTTAGTTGCATTTTGGTTTTCGCCATCATACGCTCCTTGTATTAAACATTAGCCACGGTGCTCAGGTAGGTCCGTGCGAGCCGTGCATAGTTTAGTGGATTGGCCCGGGAAGGATCCTGCTCCGCTTCGACGACCAGCCACCCTTCATAGCTGCCCTGCGCGACTAAGTCAAGGATCGGGGCAAAGTTAATCATCCCGTCTCCCGGTACCGTGAAAACGCCTGCCAGAACGGCAGCAAGAAACGAACTATCTTCTTGCCACACTCTCCTGAGTGCCGTTTGTCGAAGATCCTTCAGATGGATGTGTGCAATACGATTCTGGTGCTTTTTGACCAGTGTCCGAGGGTCTTCCCCGGCAAATTGCAGATGACCCGTATCAGCACACAGAAATACCTTGTCCGGATCCGTTCCGGAAAGGAGGCGATCGATCTCCTCTCCCGTTTGAATTCCCGTTCCCATGTGATGGTGTACCGCCGCGTGGATTCTGTAGGAAAGGCATAGCTCCCCAGCAAGATTCATACCTTTGATAACACGATCCCACTCCCGGTCAGTGAAAACAGGACGGGCCGAAAGGGGCTGATCCTGAACGTTGTGTACTGTACCGCTACATTCCGCCAGATTAATCACCGTGGTGCCCATCGCAGACAGAAACTTTAAGCGGTTCTCCAGGTGGGCAAGCTCATCGTCCAGACTGACCTCCCGGGCGAAATGGATGGAGTGCCAAGATGACGCCAGAGTAAGCCCATAGCGCCCCAAGAGAGGTTTGAGACGTTCCGGAACAGTAGGAAACTTGTGACCCAATTCCGTACCGGTATACCCGGCCGCCTGCATTTCCGCCAGGCACTGTTCCAAAGAAATGTCGCCGCCCAGCTCACGCAGATCATCGTTGCTCCAGTTGATGGGCGCAATTCCGACCCGAATGCTATTCTGGTTCACGGGTAGTGGCGTTCCCCTTTCACTTTTTGTTCATAATCCCGGCGTGCTTCTTGAACCTTAGGCATCTCTGATACTTCAGCCACGGGTACATCCCACCACGACTCGTAGCCGGGGACACGGGAGGGTTCCAGTTCGACAACTACCACAGTAGTGCGATCATTCTCCCGGGCGGTGGCAAGGGCCTTGGCAACTTCGTCGCTTGTTTCCGCCCGGAGTGCGGTAGCACCCAGGGAACGGGCATTTGCCACATAATCGATCTTAAGAAAGTCCCCGGTTAACTTCCCGCTGGCTTCCTCCCGGTAACGGAAGCGATTTCCGAACCCGGAACTCCCGCAACTTTTCGACAACCCGTTGATACTCCCAAATCCGTGGTTATCCAGCAGAATGATGATCAGCTTTTTGTCCTCTTGCAGGGAAGTGACGATTTCCGTATGCATCATCATGTACGAGCCATCCCCTACCATGACGAACACTTCTCCATGTTCCTTGGCAAATCGGACTCCCACCCCTCCGGGAATTTCGTAGCCCATGCACGAATATCCGTATTCCATGTGGTACTGATCACCGTTTGTTACCCGCCACAATTTGTGCATATCGCCTGGGAGACTGCCGGCCGCACACACCACTGTGTCATCCTCAGTCATAGCGGCATTTACCAGACCAATAAGCTCTGCCTGGCTTACCCGGTCCCCCTCTGGTTCAGGTTCCACCAGCCTGTCCACCTCCTGATCCCACTCGGTGCGCAGGGCGTCGATCTCTTCCCGGTAATCAGCAAAGACTGTATAAGAGTGTTCCACCAACTGCTCAAGCAGAGCCTGTAACGTCAGTCGAGCGTCGCCAACCAAAGGTAGGGCTTCATGTTTATGGGCGTCAAAACTGGCCACGTTGATGCCGATGAATTCGACCCGTTCATTCTGGAATTGAGTCTTGGATGCGGTAGTAAAGTCGGTCAGTCTGGTCCCAACGCAGATAACCAGATCAGCCCGGGAAGCAATCCGGTTTGCTGCCAAGGTTCCAGTAACACCGATGGCACCAAGGTTGCAGCGGTGGTTCCAGGGGAGTGCTCCTTTCCCCGCCTGAGTTTCACCTGAGGGAATGCCGGTGGCATCGCAGAACTGTTCCAGGGCTTCCTCGGCTGCCGAATACAGCACGCCGCCACCGGCAATCAGCAGCGGCCTCTCCGAAGCGGCAATGAGCTTTGCCGCCTGTCGGAGCGACTCCTCCTCTGGCAGAGTCCGTGGAATGAGGTGTGTCCGTTTTTCAAAAAACTCCTCCGGAAAGGGAAACGCTTCCGCTTGGACATCCTGCGGCAGGGCGATGGTGACGGCTCCGGTTTGAGCCGGGTCGGTCAGTACCTGCATTGCCATCGGCAGGGAGGTAGTGAGCTGTTCGGGACGGTTGATTCTGTCCCAATAGCGGCTCACCGGTTTGAAGCAGTCGTTAACGGATATTTCGGGACTCAGTGGATACTCCAATTGCTGGAGGACCGGTCCCACATTACGCCGGGCAAAGGTATCACCCGGAAGCAGCAGCACGGGCAGCCGGTTGATGGTGGCACCGGCAGCAGCCGTGACCATATTGGTGGCACCGGGACCTATCGACGTGGTGCAAGCAAAGGCCCGCAACCGGCGGTGCTGCTTGGCAAAGGCGGCTGCAGCGTGAACCATGGCCTGTTCGTTCCTCGGGAAATAGTGTGTGAACTCCCCGTCCTGCTCCAGTGCCTGACCCAACCCAGCCACATTTCCATGACCGAAAATGCCCCACATCCCGGCAAAAAACGGTTGGCGGTCCCCATCCCGCTCGACCTGCTGGGCCTTCAAGAAACGAACCAGCGCTTGTGCCGTAGTCAATTTTACCGTATTACTCATAACTCTACTCCAGTAGTCAACTGTTACCGACCAAGAGGACCGATGTTGCTCTTGGCCTGCCCCCGTTGTTTGGATAACCTTCTAAGTTAGGGCATAGCGGTTTGTATTTCATGTAAGATTATTCTTCGTCATGAGTGAAAATGTGTTTCAACCACTCCCATCTCAAGAACTGCATCAGGGGTGGTCATCCCCTGGCTGATGAGAACCTCTGCTTCACTCAACTGTCGGATAATCAATTCGGGAGTGTACCGGTTTCTGGAAATGACCATTCCTCCATTCTGGTTGTACCATGCCCTTACTTATCCAAAGGATCCTTCGGAAACATTGTTACAACTTTTGGGGTGCAGATCAGCTTCTCGGCACATTTTCGCAAGTCCCTCGATGTTCTTGTCCTTGAAACCTCACAGTATTACCCAAACGATGAGGACGGTAGACCACCCCATTGAAAGGTTCATCAACGCCGACATGAAAACACCTGCTGCCAGGAACCTTCTCAGATTTGCGTGATCGGCCACAAAACCGTCGAACAGTTTTCCGAAGCCATAGCCGTAGAAAATCGCCGACCCGATAATTCCCAGCTGTTCAGGCGAGAAGATATCCAGGTCTATGAGTGGTTTCTTGACCACGGACAGTGCCAACCGGCACGTATAGGCAAATCCGTAACCGAGAGTTATGGACAGCATGACGGACTGCCGGCTTCGACTGTAGAGCCTGTCTACCTCCCGGCTGTCCTGAACCCGGGGCTTCTCTTCCCCGGCTGAGAAGAAACGTAGTGGACTGGTCAGTCTAACTCCCCCTCGCAATGAGTTCGATCTTCACAGGGATCTCTTCGGGAATCTTCTCACCGTTGATCAGGCGGTAAGCATTTTCCACGGCCAGCCTTCCCATTTCATCGGCAAATTGGGCCACGGATCCTGCCATTACTCCCTTCTGGATAAGATCGCGGGCTTCGGGAAGAGCGTCGAACCCAATAACGACGATGTCACCTGTTCTACCGGCTGCGGCTATGGCTTCAATGGCGCCCAGGGCCATCAAGTCGCTGCAAGCAAAAAGAGCCTGGACCTCAGGATGAGATTGAAGGATGTTCTGGAAGACGTTGAATCCCTGGTCCCTCTCCCAGTTTGCCGTCTGGGATGCCTCAATCTCGATTCCTGGCACCGTATCGATGGCTGAATGAAACCCCCTCAGGCGAGCATCCCCCGTCTCGTGACCCGGAATGCCTTCAAGGATGGCTACTTTTCCGGTTCCTTTCAGCCTTTGTATCAGATACTCGCCGGCAATTTTCCCCCCTTCAAAATTATCTGAGCCGATAAATGTCGCGTAGCGACCACCCGCCTCCTTCAACACTCCGGCATCCACTCGAGTATCCACCACCAGCACTGGAATCCGTGCCCGGTTAGCCTTGACGATGGCAGCCACTATCTCTTTCGAACCGCTGGGGGTAACGCAAATTGCATTCACCTTTCTCTGAATCATGTTCTCCACGATCTGCAACTGCTTTTCCGCGTCCACCTCGCGCTCGGCTGCCTGGACGATCAGGTTTATACCCAACTTTTCAGCGGCAATTTCCGCCCCTTTCTGCATTTCGATGAAGAAAGGATTGTTCAAGGTTTTCATGACGAGTGCAACGGATGGACCTTCTTGCGCAGTCTCCTTTCCGCGCTGACACCCCAACAATGCCACAAAGATCGCAAGAACTGTTACCAGAAGCGTGAGCTTGAGTTTCATCGTATTGACTACCCCCCGATTAATCTACCGTCTTTGCTTTTTCAAAGTCATATCCATGAGAACCGCAAGGATAATGACACTTCCTATAACCGTCTGTTGAATGAATGAGGAAACGCCAAGAAGATTGAGGCCGTTTCTCAGGACTCCCATGATAAATGCGCCGATGAGGGTACCGATGACTCTCCCTTCTCCCCCCATGAGGCTCGTCCCTCCGATAACAGTGGCTGCGATGGCGTCCAGTTCGTACATGATGCCGGCGATTGGCTGGGCCGAATTCAAACGGGCGTTCAGGATAATGGCGGCCAGGCCACTGAGCATTCCGGAGATTCCATAAACCACTGTCTTGTGTACCCGCACATTCACGCCAGAAAGGAGTGCCGCCTCTTCGTTACCGCCGATGGCGTAGGTGTAACGTCCCAGCTTCGTCCGGGTCAATACAAAATGTGCGATCACGTAGACCCCAATCATGATGATGACGGGAGAAGGAATCCCCAGTACTTCTCCTGTTGCCAGAGACCGGAAGGGTGTTGGAAACCCTGAGATAGGTCTCCCCTGGGTATAAAGCAGAGCAGCCCCCCGTGCAACACTCATCATTCCGAGAGTCGAAATAAAAGGCGGCAGTCTCCCGTAGGATATGAGAACTCCGTTCACCAGACCGCACAGAAGCCCAACACCCAACCCCGCAACAACTGCAAGGGCAATTGGAGCACCGCCTTGAAGGGCACTTGCCAGCACAACTCCGGCAAATGCCATGATTGATCCAACGGATAGATCAATTCCCGCCGTGATAATCACAAACGTCAATCCCACGGCGATGATGGCGTTTATGGACGTCTGTTGAGCAACATTCAATAGATTCGAGACCGTCAGAAAATATGGCGTTAAGATCCAGAGCACAATGATCAGTACGATGAGTCCAATCAACGTACCGAACTGGCGAGAATAGTGTAAAATGAAACTCTTTATCGTCATTCTCAGTCCGCCAGGGCCCGCTGCAGAATTTTCTCCTGAGTCGCCTCACGTGAGGAGAATCGACCGGAGATCATCCCCTGGCACATCACCAGAATCCTGTCGCTCATGCCGATGATTTCCGGCAGCTCTGAAGAAATCATGATAATGCCAACACCCTCGGCAGTAAGCCTGTTCATCAACTTGTAGATCTCCACTTTCGAAGCCACATCAATCCCCCTCGTTGGCTCGTCAAAAATAAACATATCCGCCTGACTGCACAGCCATTTGCTCAGCACCACCTTCTGCTGATTTCCTCCACTCAAGAACGTCGCTTTTTGATCCAGACCGGTGGTTTTGATGGCCAGCTCCTTTACATACTGCTCCGCAGAACTGTTCTCCTCTCCAACGTTCATCACACCAAACGTCGCGAACCGATCTACACTGGGCAGACAGATGTTCTCCTTCAAAGTCAGATCCAAGACCAATCCCTGGGACTTTCTATCCTCTGTTAAGAATCCGATGCCAAGACTGATAGCCTGACGCGGCGATTTGATGTCGATCAACTGACGCTTAACATAGACTTTGCCAGAATCCATTCTGTCAACGCCAAAGATCACGCGTGCCAGCTGCGTCCGGCCCGATCCAAGAAGACCGGAAATGCCGAGAATCTCCCCTTTGTGAAGAGAAAATGTGATGTCTTTTAACATTCCCTTTTTGCAAAGATTCTCCACCCTCAGAATCTCTTCTCCCCGCGGGGATTTCTTTTTGGGGAAGTGTTCCTTTAGTTCCCGGTTGGCCATCATGCGGATGAGTTGATCTCGGGAGGTGTCTTTTATGTCCACGGTCGCGATATGCCGTCCGTCGCGGAGAACTGTTACCTTGTTTCCTATTTGGAAAACCTCTTCCAGCCGGTGCGAGATGTAGATGATGGATACTTTCCTTTCCTTCAGTCGCCGTATGGCGGAAAAAAGCTGAGCAATTTCGTTATCGGTCAGGGCGGAAGTGGGCTCATCCATGATGAGGATCTTCGCGTGAAGCGAAAGAGATTTGGCTACTTCAACCATTTGCTGCTGGGCCACGCCCAGGTTCTTCACTACACTCCGGGCCGAGATCTCTACGCCCAGATCATCCAGAATCGCCTGGGCCCGCTGGAACATTCTCCTTTTGTCGATCACCCCCATCTGGGTGGGCTCGCGACCAAGGAAAATGTTCTCTCCCGCGGTGAGTTGAGGGACAAGATTCAGTTCCTGATAGATGATGCTGATGCCGGCATCTTGAGCATACCTTGGATTTCTTATGTCTGTCTCCTCACCAAAGAGAATAATCTCTCCGTCCGTCTTCTGGTAGGCTCCGCCCAAGATTTTTACCAGGGTCGATTTTCCTGCGCCGTTCTCTCCAAGAAGTACGTGAACTTCCGCCTCATTCAGCTCAAAATGGACATTGTCCAGGGCGATGACCCCGGGGAACTCCTTCCGGATGTTGATCATCTTGAGTACGGTATTGTTGTCTGAGGTCTTCAAATGAGTTCTATTGCTTTGAGAAATGACGATGGAGCAGGAGCGGTCGGGGGTGGTGTTTTCGATAGAATATAACACCGCACCCTGTCATCGATACCAGATAGGCGACGCTCCATAGCCAGTCGAGGAATTCGAATGTCACTCTGCCGGACATGATGTCAACTGCTCTCGACGATTATGTCTGGAGCATTACCAGCCTGTTCTCTTGCAGGGACTGTTTGGCTGCAAGTCCGATTTGAATAGCGAGCAGACCGTCCCTCCCGGTGACCGGAGGGTCAGAATCTTCCCTGATGGCTTTGAAGAACTCTCTTATTTCCTTCTTGTACGATTCCCGGTACCGTTCGACAAAGAAATGGAGAGGCTTGTCGGCAACGACACCCTCCTCCGTGCTCAGAACGGTTTCGGTAGGAGTCCTGTTACCGGCCACCATGCTCCCGCGAGAGCCAAAAACTTCGATGCGTTGATCGTAGCCAAAAACGGCTTTGCGGCTATTGTCGATCACCGCGAGGGCTCCGCTTTTCAATCTCATCGAGGTTATGGCTGTGTCAACGTCCCCGGCGATGCCGATGGCACTATCTACCAGAACCGAACCGGCAGCATAGACTTGTTCCACCTCGCTTCCCGACAGATATCGGACCATGTCAAAATCGTGAATCGCCATATCGAGAAAAATCCCTCCCGATGTTTGAACATACTCTACGGGTGGAGGAGAGGGGTCGCGGGATGTGATCTTGATGATATGGACGGAACCGATCTTGCGGGAAGTAACAGCCGTCTTCAGACTCATGAAATCTGCATCGAAGCGACGGTTGAATCCTACCTGAAGTTTTACACCCTGTTGTCGGACGATCTTCAGAGCCTTTTCAATCCGGTCCGGATCAAGGGCAATCGGCTTTTCGCAGAAGACATGTTTCCCGGACAGGGCCGCTTTGATGACTTGCTCCGTATGAAGTTCAGAGGGCGAGCAGATGATAACCGCTTCTATCTGTGGATCCGAGAATATCTCTTCTGGGTTGAGAGTGGCGTTCAGTGCAAGATCTCTGGCCCACGTCTCATCCATGAATGGATCAGCTACTGTTTTGACCCGAGCGCCTCGCATTCTGAGGATGTTCTCCACACGGAGCTTTCCTATTCTGCCGGCCCCAAGAACGCCGACGGTCACAGACTTCATCCTTGCACCCTCACTGGCTTATTTTCCCTGCGCGACAATGCGGCAGCGGTGGCGATGTTGATCGCCGCCACGGCATCTTCACCCGTAACGGATGGATCCGTTTCATTCCGGATACAGTCAAAGAACTCTTTGATCTCCTGGACGAATGCTTCTTTGAACCGTTCAACAAACGAATAGTGCGGTTTGTCCATAAACACACCGGTTTCCGTACTAAGCGTGGTACCGGTGGGTCTTGTATTGTCTGCCCGGACGCTTCCCAGAGAACCGAAAACCTCGACCCGCTGGTCATACCCATAGTGGGTCTCCCGACTATTGTCGATGATACAGAGCGCGCCGTCGGACATCTTCAGCGTTATCAGGGCAGTGTCAATGTCTCCGAGTCTTTCGAGCGCTGGATCGATGAGCACCGCACCCATGGCAAACACCTCTTCCACCTCGGAGCCGGTCAAGAAGCGGGCGGTGTCAAAATCGTGGATGCAAAAATCGAGGAAAAGCCCTCCCGACTTTGGGACAAACTCAAGATCCGGTCTGACAGGATCTCGGTTAGTTATCGTAATAATGTGAGGTGCCCCCACTGCCCCCCTTTCAACAATCTCCCGCACTTTTCGGAAATCGGGATCGAATCTCCGGTTGAATCCCACCTGAAGCTTCACACCGGCTGTTCTAGCTGCCTCAACCGCCTCGGAAACGCCCCCCGGGTCAAAAGCAACCGGTTTTTCACAGAAAATATGCTTACCCGCCTGGGCCGCCCCCAGGATGAGATCAACGTGTGCAGTGGAGGATGCCGCAATGACAACGGCCTCAATCTCCGGATCTTCGTAGACCTCCTTGGCACTCAATGACTTCACGGGAATCCCGGATTTTCTGGCCCATGCTTCATCCAGGTCTATATCAACAACTGATTTGAGTAATACTTCAGGTAAATAGAGTTGTATATTACTGGCATGCATCTTACCGATACGGCCGGCACCGATAAGTCCTGCAACGACCTGCCTGTCGTCTCGAGAATGTCCTCTACGGTTCATGTGGGTTGCGCTGCAATGGTGGCAACGGACGATCGTTCCACCATGTATGATTTCAGCACGATTCCTCGAGGCTTCTTGATCTGCCGCCGGATACGGGACATGATAAGCTTCATACTTTCCTGTCCCATCTCGTAAATGGGCTGGTGCATGGTGGTCAGGGAAATGGTTGTGAATGGCAAATCGTCGTACCCAACCAGGGAAATATCACCGGGAATGGAAATACCCAGCTGGTTTGCAGCCGCGTAGAACTGAAGAGCAATCCGGTCGTGCACGGCAAAGACAGCTGTTATTCTGTCTCTTTTGCCCAAGAGGTTGAGAGCGTGCTGAAAATATCGTTTCTCGACAAAAGGACCGGGCTCGGCAATAATAATGGAACTATCAATAGGAACATTGTGGTTCCCAAGGGCTTCCTTGTAGCCCTCGAGCCTCAGCCTCTCCGTGGAGAAAAGGGTGCTCAAGGTTATCCCTATTTTCCTGTGACCTTTCTTGATAAGATACTCTGTCAGTTCATAAGCCCCCTCAAAATTGTCCGTGGTCACATAGTCAATGCCGACTCCCTCCAGGGTGCGGTCGGCGAGGACAATGGGTATCTTTTTTCGTGCAAATTTGTCAATGATCTGCAGGTTCTTTTCATCCGCGGCTGCCGTGGGAACAAATATGACGCCACTCACAGAGTTCTCGATAAGACGATTGGCGTGAAACTCAGCCTTGACAAATAGGTCATCCGTATTGCAGATGATCAGGCTGTGTTTGCTTTTTGCAGCCTCATCTTCAGCCCCTCGTGCCAATTCGGGAGCATACCCCCTCCGGATATCCGGTATCAGGATGGCCACAATGGTCTGTTTTCCCGAATCTACATTCCTTTCGAGAACAAACGTTCCCAGCCGTTTCTTTCGTACCAGATAACCCATGTTCACCAGATTCTGCACCGCCTGTCGAACCGTCGTCCGAGCCAGACCCGTTAGCTCAACCAGCTCCCTGTCGGTAAAGATCTTTTCATTGGGCTTGAACACCCCCTGTTCGATTTGCTCGATAAGCCAGGTCTGCAGCTGAAAGTAGGAAGGTACGGGACTGGTTCGGTCGATGATCATAGGTATTTCCTATCGGAGTAGCATATCCAATTGTCTGTACGATTATACCAAAAGAAATCCTAAATGTCAAAGTAGTTAGGAATTCTCACGTCAGAACTCTCAACCTGCATAAACAGTGGAGCGTCAGGTTGTCTCCCTTCCGGAAATGAAGAGGTGATCGTTTTACCCACTAATAATCAGACAATTACGCGTGAGAACTATGGGCAGAGAAAAAATGTTTGTTTTTCTCCGTTGGGTATATGACTTAGAATCGATGGAGCATTGAAGGGTTATTGGGGTTATTCTTCTCACAGGATGATTAAGTATTTAAGTATATACAATTACTCTATACAATCACTACATCCGAAAAGGCACTTGAACGGAGGGAATTTAGCATGAAAACAAGAGGAGTTGCTGTTTCACTCTACGCTGCCATCGTGTTGATATGCATGATGGCCCTCCCCTATCAAGCTGACGCCCAGTCCGGTCGCATTACTGGAAGGGTTACAGATGCAGGGACGGGAAATCCTTTGCCTGGAGCCAATGTGGTTGTCAATGGAACAAACTTCGGGGATGCAACGAGTGTCACAGGCGAGTTCCTGATCGCCCGCGTTCCGTCAGGAGAACATACTCTTAATGTAGACTACCTCGGCTTCGCAAGTCAGTCAGCGGAGATTACTGTAAGTGCCGATCAGGTAGTGATCCAGGACTTCTCCCTCTCGGAGCAGCCAATTGTCGGCGAAGAGAATGCGGGCATCTGGAAGTTTGAGGCGGAACCTGATGGAAATTCAGAAAAGTTCCTCGTAGATTCCATCGGACCACATCTTGTGGCAGACGTGGAGGGACTTGCGATCTATTATGCCAACGATTCCAGAGGGTACCTGATTGCCTCCAGCCAGGGGAACGATTCCTACGTCATCTATGAGCGGGAGGAAAATCATAAGTACGTTGGGACATTCCGCATTGCTGCAGGTGAAACCATCGACGGAACGTTCGACACGGACGGTATTGACGTCTCCAATTTTGCACTTGCCCCCCTCTTCCCCGGCGGAATATTCGTCGTTCAGGATGGGAGTAATCCGGGGGGGAATCAGAATTTCAAGTGCGTCCAGTGGGAACTGATAGCTCGACTATTCGATCCCCCCCTGCTTGTCGATACACGGTGGGACCCACGGACAGTGGGCTCCGGGAAGTAACCAGATACATAGTTAACGGCCATGTGGCTAATCTCACTACTCATCCTCTGCGTCCTGTTCATCGTTTTCTCCACCACGAAGCTGAAGCTTCACCCATTCGTGTCCCTTCTTCTCGCCGCCCTGGCATTTGGACTGCTCTCCGGGATGCCCCTCAGCACCATCAACGAATCCATTGTGGATGGTTTTGGCACCACAATCGGATATATCGGCATTGTCATCGTCGCCGGCACAATTATCGGAACTTTTCTTCAAGAATCCGGCGGTGCTTTTGCCATGGCCAACACGATCCTCAAAGTGACCGGAAAGAAAAACGTTCCCATGGCCATGGGTATCATTGGCTATGTCGTGTCTGTCCCGGTCTTCTGCGATTCGGGATTCGTGCTACTGTCACCACTGAACAAGGCTCTTTCCAAGAAAGCTGGAATCACTCTCGCCGCGAGCGCCATCGCCCTGAGCCTGGGACTCTACGCCACCCATACCATGGTACCACCGACCCCGGGACCCATTGCAGCCACGGCGATTCTGAATGCAGATATCGGACAGGTGATACTTCTCGGCCTTATGGTCTCCATACCTGCTCTGGTTATCGGATGGCTCTTTGCCGTGAAAGTGGGGTCAAGAATTGATATTGATCCTGAGCCCGACCTATCCGAAGCCGACATCCAGGCAAGGATTTCCGAGGCACCTTCAGCGCCGAAGGCTTTCCTCCCCATTGTTCTCCCTATCATCCTCATCGTGTTGAGATCGATAGCCGACTTCCCGACGAAACCGTTTGGAGAAGGTTCGCTCCAGGAGGTGATCGGTTTTGTCGGACATCCGGTCATCGCACTTCTCGTGGGCGTTCTGATCGCATTCACGCTCCCAAGACGTTTTGACAAACAGATGCTTTCTTCCTCAGGTTGGATCGGACAGGCTCTGGCAAGTGGGGCAATTATTATCCTCATAACCGGGGCGGGTGGCGCTTTTGGCAAGATCCTGCAGAATTCGGGGATCGCTGACATCCTGGGGGAAAACCTCGCTGGTGCGAAGCTTGGCATATGGCTCCCCTTTTTCCTTGCGGCAGCCATAAAATCGGCCCAGGGCTCTTCCACCGTTGCCATTATTACAGCAGCTTCTCTTCTCGCCCCTCTGTTGGAACCCCTTGGATTTGACTCAGGCCTGGGGAAAGCTCTTACTGTAGTGGCCATTGGGGCCGGATCCATGGTGGTCTCCCACGCCAACGACAGTTATTTCTGGATCGTTACCCAGCTGTCAAATATGGACGTAAAGACAGGATACAGACTGCAGACTGTGGGGACCCTGGTTGTGGGTCTTGCTGCTGCAGTGATCGTCTGGGTTATTAGCCTTGTCTGGACACCCTAACTAATCATCGGGATGAACCAGTTCAAATTCATGAGGGCGTTCTACGGATTGGCCGTGAGCGCCACTATTGGTTTTGTAACCACTCTCTTCACCCGGCCGGAGAGTTAGGACAAACAACGGGGACTGGTGTGGGGAACAGTCTCCGATGCCCTCAATTTCTATAAGAGATCTCCTGGCAACGAATCAGGAAGCAGGCGAGCGGTTGGAACTGCTGTGCTGAAGGAGAGGATACCTGAAAAAGTGGATCCGAATAACCTCCCATTTGTCTCGATTTCAAGACCGCTGGCAGACAGCTTAGAAGTGAAAGAAGGAGATCTTCTTTACCTGAGTGATAGACGGTGGTGGCTGGGAGGACTGAAATCCACCCACGCACTGTCGGGGGGAATTGTTGAGGATTATACCGAACCCGCGGTTGAAATGGGAGAAAACAGCTACCAGCTTGTCATTTCGCCGAAAAGAAGAAAATACCGAATCATCATCGAGAAACTTTACTAACCTGCATTGTTCCCCACTGCCACCCCGATTGAACAGCTTTGCATTCAACCTGCCTGCCGGCAGGCAGAGGTCACATTTGGTTTCCTTCGCTCACTACTATTACCACGGCAAACCAATCGCACTCGTCAAAAACCGCATGAACGAAGTTGCGTCACTGCATACCTTACCGAATTGATCAATAAAGTCAGGCTTGCAGGCGTCCTCCTCACTTAATGCTGCGGAGGCAATGAAGTCTTTTCTTTTCAAATCTTCGATGAGTTGGTGGTCAGGGTCAAATCCCGTTGGTGCCCTCTTAAGCGAATCGCCTTTGAGCCTAAAGGTTGATTTGAAATCATTGTCAGAAAGAACTCGCTTCCAGCTGGAAGGATCATCAACAATCGTGTCTCGGATCTTCGTCAAAGTACTCGTGTCCGGATGCCAAATCCCGACACCGCCAGAGACGTTTCCAGGCTCCAGGTGAAGATAGAAGCCCGGAGTGTGAACATCCTTCGCTCTTTCATGACGAAAATGGATACCGGCAGACGTCTTGTAAGGTGACTTGTCTTTTGAGAAACGGACATCCCGGTAAATGCGAAAGAGTGAGCCTCCCAGAGGCCTCGGATCAGCCAAATAGTGTTGACTTATCTTGGAGAGGTGCACGCCAAAATCGGCAATGAACCTTAGAAGTGGCTGTCGCACGTAAGACTCGTAGCGCCTTTTGTTAGCGAGAAACCACTCTCGATTATTGTTCTCCCGCAGTTCGCTCAAAAACTGAAAGAGTTCTGGGCTTATTTGCGCATCTACTGTCATCAACACCGGTTCCTCCCAGTTAAATTGGCTGTTGGTTCTTTCGATTCGACAGAACTCTCTATTTTATAAGGACTTATAGTCTCTAGCCTCATTTGCCTTTAGCAAAGTTCCCCCTGAAATATAGGAATTTTCATGGGCCAGTTCAATGGAACAACTGGTGCAATGCTGGACAGTCTTGAACTTGCCCCCACCGAGGTGACAAGGGACCTAGATGGCGACACCGCTTCATGCAATTTTGATCGAGGATTCAGAGGATGATGCTCTATTACTGCTGCGTGAACTTCGGCGCGGAGGTATGGGACACAAGGGTCGTTAAGTTCCATTTTGGGGGTGGAATTGGACGTTTAAGAGGATGACGGAGAATGCCTAGAGGTAACGGGCATACCATACCGGGGTACATATGATATATTATTCAGACGATGCCACAAAGGAAAGGCTTGGTCCGACCCCAGTCACACCCCCAGCGGAAGATAGACTTGGAATGTTGCACCCTTGCCGGGCTTACTCTGCACCGTGATGTCGCCACCGCTCTGCCTGACAATGCCGTAGATGGTGGGCAGTCCCAAACCAGTCCCGTCTCCCCTCTCTTTGGTGGTGAAAAAGGGCTCGAAGAGATGGTTCAAAGTTTCTTCATCCATTCCTATCCCTGTGTCAGCTACGGCAAGCATTACGTACGGTCCTGGCTCAAGGCCAGGTTGTTTCAGTGTCTGGTCTTCATCCAGCGTGACGTTGGCCGTCCTAATGGTCACCTTTCCGCCATCAGGCATGGCGTCACGAGCATTCATGGTAAGATTCAATATGACCTGCTCTATCTGAGAGGGATCAGCCTTCACCGTTTTCAGTCGGGGCTCTAGGTCAGTTACTAGAGTTATATTTTCGCCAATTGCATGCTCCAAAACGTTATCTACGTCTTCAATCACGTCGTTCAAGACCAGATCAGTACGCTTCAAAGGCTGCATGCGGCTAAAGGTAAGCAATTGGCGCGTTAAAGTAATGGCTTGGTCTACCGCCTTTCGGATCGCCTCGGCCTGATTGCGGTGTGGGTCATTTTTGTCCAGACCCGCTAAGAGCAGTTCATCATAGCCACTGATGAGAGTAAGAATATTGTTGAAGTCGTGTGCCACCTCAGCGGTGACCCGGCCAATGGCTTCCAGTTTCTGAAACCGGGCAAGTTCATCTTCCATCCGTTGATGCTCCAGGGCCTCTTTGTAAAGGACCGCGTTTTCGACAGCCAGAGCGGCGTGAGAGGACATAGCCTCCAGAAACTCCTCGTCTTCGTGGGAAAACAAACCTTCCTTCTTGTTGAGAACCTGGAACACACCGATGATCTTTCCTTCCCGATTGCGCATGGGCATGCAGAGCACACTTTTCGTCATATAGCCGGTTGATTCATCAATTTTCTTGTAGAAGCGGGGATCCCCGTAGGCATCCTCAATCTTCACGGTTTCGCCAGTCTGAGCCACATGACCTGCAAGACCTGTTCCCAAGGGAAGACGAATCTTCAGCCATTCTTCCCCCTGCAGCACCTCCGACCAGATTTCTCCCTTTTCCTCATCCAAAAGATAGAGCGTACTCCGGTCTGCGTTAAGGTTTTTTGTCACCAGATCCACAATTACTGTCAGCAATCGATCTAGGTCCAGTGTGCCGTTCATGATCTGGCTTGCTTCCAGAACCGAGTGCATTCGGCTCACCAGGATCCGGTCAGCCTCGCGCCTCACATACCGGCGGTTTTCCCTCCGCGCTTGTTTCTGATCCTCTTTGCTCATCTCAACTTCCCAATCTTTCTGATTCAGCCCGGTTCATGAATTGCCGAATATCCCGACAACAACCCTGCTCAAAATAGTTCGTGCACCGAGTGCCCAATGAGTGCCGACACCAGAACTATCAAGTTGAAAGAACCCCTTGGCGAGAGCAAATCCCTAGCCGAGTATCGGTGAGTCATCTCGTCAGGTTCACAGCAGCCAGGGCTGAAGCACAGCCTGAAGGTTTCCGTTCATGATCAAACATCGTATCGCCTTTCTGGAACCTTTCTGGAAAGATACTTAAAACTAAATTGATATGAAATAAGACCCAAGATAAAATAAGTGGGAATATGCCAGCTCCTATCGCAAGAAAGGAAGGTCAGTTAAGGCATTAAATGCACTGGAAATAGCGTGATTCACAGTGAAAAATCTCTCATTATCTTTGGTACAAAAAGGGGGGCGGATCACCTGAATGTATTAGAAATAGCTGTATGAACATCTTAAGTTCCCTCATCATCATTGGTACAAAAAAGGGGGGCGGGCCACGGGTCAAGCCCTAAAGTTAAGAAGGGGTCTAAAGAATGGGGGCTGGCTGGCCTTAGGGAGTTGACAAATAGCAGGCAATCCGGCATTTTCTTACAGGTGGTGTTTATTACCTCTAACGATTGTGGTCTAGACCATGCCTGAGCAAATCCGAAAACTGAGAGCCATCGTATTCACCGACATCGCAGGATTTACGGAACTCTCCGCTCAGGATGAGACAGCAGCCGTTGAACTCATTGACAAGCAGCGAGAACTGCTGAAGCCTATTGTTGAGGAATTTGGAGGAGAGTGGCTCAAGGAAATCGGTGATGGACTGCTTCTCAGTTTTCCCAGTTCATTAAAGGCTGTGAACTGTGGGATAGAGATTCAACGCACAACAAAGGATATTGAAAATCTTAATCTCCGCATCAGCATTCATCAAGGCGATATTATTCAAATGGGCACGGATATTCTGGGTGATGATGTAAACATAGCCTCACGAATTGAACCGCTTGCGGCAGTAGGTGGAATTGCCATATCGCATAAAATCCACCAAGATATTTCTGGAAGTCCAGAGTTCTCGACAAAGTATGTCGGACAGCCTAAGCTCAAAGGGGTAAAACAAGATGTAAAGGTCTATTGCATCGTTTCTCACGGGCTGCCTGAGACCAAAATGTCTGAGGTTTCAGCTAAACTTGAGAAGAGGCCTATCTCTTTGGCTAAGTGGGCTATCCCTACCATAACTGTTGTAGCGGTTGGTCTGTATTTTGTTCTTACGGCCAGCAAAGCTATTGATTCGATAGCTGTATTGCCTTTCGATAATCTCACACATGACCTCGAACAGGAATTCTTTGTTGAGGGCATTCATGAGGCCCTGATCACCGAACTATCCAAGATTAGGGCATTGACGGTTTTGTCCCGGACGTCGGCGATGCATTACAAGGGGGCGGACAAAATGGTGCCTGAGATCGCGCGGGAGCTGGACGTAGACGCGCTCGTGGTGGGTTCGGTGCTGCGGGAGGGTGAACAGGTACGCATCACGGTGCAGTTGATCCACGGGTCCAGCGACCGCCACCTGTGGGCGCAGAGCTTCGAGCGGGAACTGAGCGACATCCTGAGGCTGCACAGGGAAGTGGCGCGGGCCATCGCAGAGGAAATACAGATCACACTGGCCCCGGAGGAGCGCGAGAGACTTTCGGGGGAATCTCGTTCCCTGAACCCAAAGGCATATGAGGCCTACCTGAAGGGGCGGTTTTATTTCTCACGCTTCGGGATGGAACATCACCTTACCGCCCTGTCCTCCTACAAGGAAGCCATCGCGCACGACCCGTCCTTCGCCAAGGCATACGCCGCCATGGCAGAAGTGGGTTCCTTGCTCCTTCTGGGGGAAGCCACTAGCATAGCAGACTGCAGATTGTGGGCGAGGAAGGCGGTTGAACTTGACGACAAACTCGCAGAGGCACACACCGCTCTAGGCGTCGTGAGGATGCTCGAGTGGGACTGGATGCGGTCGGAGGCGGAGTTCCACAAGGCGATCGAACTCAATCCCAACTCGGTGATGGCCCACCAGTGGTATTCCCAGCTATTGCGGACGAACATGCGGTACGAAACAGCCCTCCTGGAGATCAAGCGGGCGGAGGAGCTCGATCCCCTGAATCTCTTTATAAAGACTATGGTAGGCTGGCCTCTTTTTAGCCAGCACCGCTATGAGGAGGCCATCGACCAGTGGGACGAAGTACTGAAAATGGACCCGGACTACGGGCTCGCCATCTACAACCAGGGGCTGTCCTACTGGATAATGGGGAGGCCCCAGGAGGTTCTTGACAGGGCTCGACAAGCCGCCAGCCGTATGGGAAAGGATGCCATTAATATACGCGTACTGACGGCGGCCGGGCATGCTCTCTCTGGTGAGGACGAGCGCGCACTGGAGATCCTAACGGGAGTGGAGGAGCACTACGGCATCGACCAACCCGGGTTCATTGCAGCCGTCTATCTGACACTTGGTCGGGAAGAGGAGGCCCTCAGCTGGCTCGAGAGGGGATACCGGACGGGCAGTCCGGGGTTGCCAAACATCACCTCGGAGCCGTTTTTTGACGATCTTCGCGACCATCCGCGCTTCCAAAAACTGCGTGTCAAAATCGGCCTGAAGTGAAACGCTTGTCTACGGCCCCTTCTACCCCATCGGAGGTCGACGGCTGTACCTGAGTGTTCCAAGGCTCCTCAAGCGATCTCCGCCGGTTGGTGACCGCGGCAGGAGGAGACGTCTACAAAATCTAGTCAAGGATCTTAACGTCGCAGAAGATGATTTGGCGAACGCCTTGGAAAAGAAATTCAAGGATTAGCAAACCGTAACTTAGATTGAATCATCGAAGTGATTACCTTTATGTATAACAACGGTTTGCTCTGGATTGCCGGGCTCGTGCGCAATTTCAAAGTTTGACCTGCACCCCAAAAATTGTACCAGCGTTTCCGAAGGATCCTTTGGATAAGTTAGGACGGGTCGCCTCACGGACACGTCCACCGAATGTCTTCAAGATTTGTGACATTTGTCACAGCATGTAATGAACCAGTTTGGTAAACTTGAAATCTAAAAGGGCTCGGATTCGAGCCCTTTTCCTTATGGATTAGGTGGAAGGGGAAGTACCTCCCAAGAATTAGGTCAAATTATGGGGGCTGGTTCAAAATGCGGAAGGACAACAAAAAAGCCCTGTCAATGCGGGCTTAAACTCAGACATTTAAGGCACTCGGTGTTCAGAGTCGTTTCCTTATACAATTCTGCCCACTTTGAATCCGGGTGGGCGCTTACGAGCTTCTTCTGTAACTCGCTAGCTTTGTCCTCATACCCCAGCCGACGATGACACTGGATAACATAGTGTACTAATTAATGCTGGCACCCTGGCAGAAGTCGAATCGTCATCGATCACGCCCTCCAATCGCTGTATTGCTCCTCGCAGTTCTTCCCCGGTGGGCCAATGCATTTCAGTTCTCACCGAAATCAGTTACAGTTTCTAATTTGATAGATCCGGGTCCCCCTTTCCGTACAACTCGGGGTATGTCTCTTTGAGACACTCCGGACACATTCCATGGCTAAACTCCGCATCCGAGTGTTCCCCAATATAAGACTCGACCTGCTGCCAGAATCCTTCATCATCCCGTATCTTCTTGCACCTGGCACAAATGGGGATTAGGCCCGTTAGTGTTTTGACACTCTCAAGAGCTAGCTTCAGATCCGAAATAAGTCTTTCCCTCTCTTGCTCGGCCTTCTTTACGTCTGTGATATCTCGAGAAATTCCCATTTGACCCACTTTTGCGCCGTGTGAGTCGAAGAGGACTGAAGCAGCCAGTAAACAGGGAAAAGTCTCTCCGTTCTTCCGCTTGTTGAGAATTTCGTGGATATGTTGTTGATCCTTGATCGTTGATTCGTATACGGATCGACCCTCTGCTACATCTTCATAGAGGATATTTATGTGTTTACCTAAGACTTCTTCGCGACGATATCCTAAGGTTTCTTCAGCCGCTCCGTTGAATTCTGTAATCCTTCTGTCATTATCTACGGCTATTATCATATCCATGGAGCTGTCAATGATGCTTCTCGTATATTCTCTCGTGTGTAGTAGTTCACGCTTTACGTGTTCCAACTCCTTCACGCGGTCACGCAGCTCCTGCAACTCTTCAACGAGTCTTTCCTCTGTTTTCTCGCCGCTGCTCAATTCATATTGCCTCAATCATTCATGGGAGCTCCAGGTCCGCAATTATTTATTCACCTCAATGGCCAGCATGGTTCAATGATTCAGGTCAACAAACTTGTGTGTCAACGACACAATATCCCTTACAGCCAGAGGTTTATACAAGTAACCGTCTACCCCCATCTTCATTGCCTCTTCAATCAGCGACTCCGTCAGATATCCCGAAATGACGACGACTTTCGTGTCAAGATCACTGGCCTTGATCGATCTCAACACATCAATCCCGCTCATATCCCCGAGTTTTACATCCAGGAATATCAACGAATAAGAATTCTTCAGCGCAGACTCCAGGCCGGCTGCACCGGTCTGTTCGGTCTCAATGTTGATGCCAATTTCATTAAACAGATCAACAAAGAACTGGCATATGCTATGTTCATCGTCGATAACGAGCACTGATGGAGGCGAAGGGTTAAGGATGTCCTTTTTCACTTTAATTTCCTCAAAATGTCCTCAGGTGGTAGTTGACCCTGTAATTCTCGGATCTGCTTCCAAGTATCGATATCCAGAATTTTGGGCGTTAGTAAGACAACTAGCTCAGTTTTCTGCCAGGTTCTTTGTGTTGATTTGAACAATTCCCCGATTATGGGTATGGAACCAATCACCGGCACCATCGTTTGGGCTGTCACTTCCGACTCCCGCATCAACCCTCCGAGGACAACCGTCTGCCCATCACCAACCACGACCTGTGTTTGCGCACTTCGCTTTGCTATGATAGGGATACCATCTGGAGTAAATCCTTGCTGAAAGTTGGCCTGCGGCTCGAGATATACCGTGATCGTAGAATCATTATTGATATGGGGCCGTATTTTCAACCGGATGGTCGCATCTTTGAATTCATAGGAGGTAACTCCGAATTCATTCAACTTAGGATAAGGAATTTGATCACCTACCTCGATTATGGCGGTATGGTTGTCCAGGGTTATCAGATATGGGGACGACAGCAAATCCAAATCAGCTGTTTTTGCCAGAAATGCAATTGCAATGTCTATGTCATAGTTGATGATTCCAATACCAAGGCCCGCACTAACGTTCGGAAAAGTGAGCTGTGTTGGGATTCTGTCGAGAGCGGTGAAGTCGGTTGCTGCAGCGCCCTCACCTGGAGAATTGAGCACATTGTTCAGCTGTGTAAACCAGTGTACCCCCCGTTCCGACTCTTCGGTGACCGACACTTCTGCTATGGCAGCCTTTATGTATACTTGCCGGGTAGGTCTGTCAAGCTCCCGTATCAGCCGTTCTATGGCAATCAATTTGGAGGGGGTATCTATGTAAATCACGGAGTTCGTTCGCTCATCGACAAAAGCGCTTCCTACCTCAGGCGTAACGACTTGGCCAATTGTTTGAGCCAAACTCCTGGCATCGGCGAATTCACAGACATAGCTGCCCAGCTGAGTTCGCACCTGAATTTCGCTCTTGTCCGCCACCACGTATTTCCCAGACACACCCAACTGCTGAAATCCCAGGTCAAATAGTTCCGTGAGAATCGACAGTGCCTCCAGTGGCTCGACATCTTTCAAATCGAGGCTTATCTTTCGGCCTCGGACCGCCGGATCAGAGATAAACACAATCCCACTTTTCTCACTCAATATCCGAAGAACCTTTTCCAGTTCCACCTCCTTTACCGACACAGATAGTAGGTCTACTTCTCCTTCCTGTCCCCTGAGGGAATGGTGGCAAAACAAGTTCATAATGCTCAGCAGTATGACAAATGTCGATTTCTTGGAGATCCTCGGGAATACCATTTCTTCCTATTCATACCTTTCATATTTGACAGTGAAAGTATCTCTTGGACTGGTCAGTACGATCAAAGTATCTATTATTGACTCAATACTGTATTCTCCAAACTGGTCACCTATTTCATAGAATTCCCCATTTATGACAGCATATGGCTTTAATTTGTCCATTACGATACCGGATACCGTTAGCGATGGACGTCGAATCCTGGGTGGCTTTCTTCGTACGGCGGATACGACAGGCTTCGCCTTTTTCCTTAAGGTAAAAGGATCCCGAGTTTTCTTCGAATCCCACTTCTTATTCAGGGAATCAACGGTCTGAACAAACTTCTTGACAGGATCTTCCCTAATCTTTACAGCCTGAACCAGTGACTGGATGGTAATGAGGTCAATCATTAGCTCACCCATATCTTTCCGTCCTTCATCGGATGGCGAGATTGCCGAGAATACCCCGGAGAAATTCGCTGCCAGTACAACTACCAATAGGAACAGCAAAGAATATAAAACCGCAGATTTGACATCCATCCTACGTCTCTTCTTTCTCTGTCAACAGACTCAGCGCCAAGTCAAATTTAGTTGCTGACGATCTCTCTGGCTGCAGGACCGTAAAGTTTTCAATTAGAATCCACTCGGGATTTGACTCCAACTTTTCTAAGAATTTCAGAAAATCGCTGAACTTACCTTGTAGTGTGACCTGTAAGATCCTCTTTTCGTACCCAGGGTGCACTCTAATAGTCTTGTCTGTGAATTGAAGTTCCGACACCCTCAATTTCGTCCTGGAGCAGTATCCTTTGATTGTGGCCAGAATCGAGTCATGACTTCTTTCCCTCAACAGGCGGTCATCAAAATCAGAACTTAGTCGCCTTAGATCTTCAAGGTCCTTCTCAATCATATCGATAGCCGATTCGACGTCGAATGCAATCAGATTTACGTAAGTATCATCCAGTCCAACCTGTTTCTCAAGAATGTCACTATACTTCCTCATTGGGGGCTTAAGAACGAGGAGAGAACTCAAGCCCATTATGGCCAGGTATCCCGAAATGGCTATGATCAGCCATTTGGGACGCAGGATTCTTATCCATAATCTAAATGGCAACCTCACCTGTAGAAACCCAGTGAGAAGACGATCTTCGTGTTGCTCTTTTCCTCGAGGAAGCTATTGCTTTCCACCTGCAGCCTGGAATACCTGAAGGCCATGGGTATACTCTCCAACAGACTGATCCTCAAATTGTCCAGAGGTGTAATATCGTCTGTTTTTCCTCTCATGACCATATTGCCATTAATAGTGACCTCGGGCTTGTTCTCTCCCTCCTCCAATACCGGTCTGAATGAAATCTCTGTTAGAATGACATTTTCGGGAAGTCGGCGGGCCAAATCTATCAGTCGTGCGTACCATACGGAG
>JAZGBI010000014.1 GCA_036476315.1 Candidatus Neomarinimicrobiota bacterium
CACTTCTCTTTCAATTTCAAACCATAACTCATTATTTGAATTATCAGTCCATGAGAGAAAAATCGCATCACCACCGGATGATGCTGTGGCAACAAAGTTCGAAGGAGGCGCACATGGCAAAATAACCACACTTGAATAGACCCAATCAGATGATCCGGAAGCATTTGCGGATCTGATTCTATATTCATAGCTACCTGCTCCAAGACCAGAATCAGTGTGTTCTGTTGCATTTTCTGTTTTATTTACTACATCGATCCAGTTATCATCATCGTCCACTTCTCTTTCAATTTCAAACCATAACTCATTATTTGAATTATCAGTCCATGTAAGTTCAATCGCATCACCACCGGATGATGCTGTGGCAACAAAGTTCGAGGGAGCACTGGGAACTTGGGCTGATAGATTAGAAAATATATGTAGTATGGTGACTAAAAAGGCAAAGGACTTCATTGTATGCCTCCATTGTTAATACTATTGACCGATCTTCTCCAAATCAACTTGATATTAAGTTTCACTCGGCTTCTTGTTGATTAATATCTAATTGACATCATTTTTTTCTTGGAAATGTAGAGAAAGCAGAAATCTTCACTTATTTTCAAATAAAAAATCCCCTTCAAACCGAAGAGGATTCTGATAATCTGTTTTCTCATTTCCCTCCGCTGCCATTACCCAGGTCAAGTTTTGAGGTTAGTGTTATTTGAGCAATAACATCTTACGGATCTGAACAAAGTCACCGGCCTTAATCGTGTAAAGGTAAACTCCAGCACTGACCTGTTGGCCGAGGTCATTGGTTCCATCCCAAATGGCTGACTTTTGGCCCGGTTCCTCCATACCATTAACAAGGCTTCTAACCTGCCTCCCCAAGATGTCATTGATAGTTATCGTTACATCAGCCCTCTCAGGAAGATCATACTTCAAGGTCGTGATAAGATTGAAGGGATTGGGGTAATTCTGATAAAGCATATGTCCTTCTGGCATTAAATCTTCATCAGCTAAGCCAACAGTCGCCTGCAGATCAACCTGCCAAGCGTCACCATTAGCCGTCCACATATTATCGTCTGGCCCAGCGACATTGGTAGGAGATCCATAGATCGTAAACGTTATCTTATCACCCTCAATTGCCCCCTCATCTTCAGTGGTTGTCGCGTCATCCCGATAGACATGTAAGAATCCGTAACTCCCTTCCGTATCAACAGTGTATGTGCCGCAATGAACCCCATCAGGATCATACGCATCTACTACCGCTCCCACTGCAATAGGTCCTCCATTGAGTACTATCGTGTTCGAACTGTAGAAGTCCACCCACTGATTGGTCGGAGTAACCTGCGCATCCAAGACTTCAATCCCCATTAACACGCTCACTGCAGCCACAATACAAATCAAATCTGACTTTGAATGATCACTTTTCATGTTGCACCTCCCTCTATCTGTCAAAAAGATCGGAGACATTTCTCCTATACGCACGCTCTTCCACCGTAGTTGGGTCACTTTACGACCACCAATTTCCTCGTTTGCACAAATTCTCCAGAGCTCATCTGATAGATGTAAACACCACTACCAACTTCCTTGCCAAATTCGTCTCGACCATTCCAAACTGCCGAATAATAACCAACTCTTTGAAATCCTTCTACAAGGGTCACAACTTCCCGACCAAGAAGGTCATATACTTCAACCGTCACGTTGCCATCATTCGGAATCTGGTATCGAATCGTTGTAACTGGATTAAATGGATTCGGATAGTTCTGTGACAGACCATACTCTGTTGGCAAGTTTTTCATGCCGTCCTCTGCAGCCAGAAGCAGATCTCCCAAGTCTACTATATCGCCAAATTCTGTCCACACCACTTTTACCGGAACCTCATAATCACCGAAGTAAATCGCCACCTCTTCATCTTTCCGTGGACCTTCATCGATCTCTGTTCTTGGATCATCCCGGTAAATGGGCATGAATCCAAAACGTCCCGCTTCTGAGACTATGAATGCACCGCATGTGACCCCATCTTCGTCGACAGCAGTGATTTCGATACCAGCAGGTAACAACTCCCCATCCAAACGAATACCTTCCCCGTACAGACTTATCCAGCCATTAGTTGGTACTATACCCCTATCACTCTTACCGAGACTACCCTTTTTCGCCAACGAAACTGCGCCACCTGCACTCCGTGTTCCAGGATAGATCAAGATATCCTCCTCCGACAACTTTACCCAATACCCAAAGGTAGGAGAAAGCACCTGTAAGTCACTGAACCCAGGTAACTCCGGATCGTAAGTCAAACCTCCCTCGTCAAATCCCAAAACAACAATTATATTGTCAAATACACTCTCCAGAGCATGATCTACTGAATAAGAAACATTGGGCAGATAACTGACCAAGTTCCATCCGGCATCCAGATCTATTGGCGTCTGTGGATTAACACTGGTACCTGTCACGGTCAAAGTATCTGACTGCGCCATTTTAATCCAGTAACCGTGAAGATGATCCATCACATCCAGGTCGCTGAATTGAGGCAAATCCGGATCGTAGGTTTGTGCACCATCATCAAACCCCAACACCACGTCTACATTATCCATGATTTCATCCAACAAGACTTCTATAGAATCATTTTCTGTGTCAACATTCCATGAAACTAGGTTCCAATTCTCCTTTAGGGGAATAGTAACATCGACAGTCAAAACTCCTCCCGTCGAGAAACTCCAAGTAGGACCTTCTGAAATAGCCTGCCCATCAGTGGCCACAACGGACCACAAATGTTGTGTTCCTGGCAACAAACCAGTAATTGTGTACGAGTTCTCAGTTATTCCGGTGGCAACCGGTACGAATGCCGCTTCTTGGCCCTCTATTAGGGCGCAGATATAGATATCATACTTCAGACTGTGTCCATCGGGATCAGAGCTGGTCCACGACAGCTGAACAGAAGCAGTGTCCAGATCCTCGGTACCATCCCCAGGGCTCGGATTTGATGCCGGCACTGGTGGGGTGTTGTTCTCAAAATTCATACCCGCCCCAAAGGGATCGCCAACATCCCCAGCAGATATGGCATGAATCGTCTGCGCCAGACCTGCCTTTCCCCATGCATATACAGTACGTCCGGGACCGAATGCGAAATCTCCACCTGATGTTCCGGCATCATACTGCCAGAGCTCTTCAGTACTTGTTTCATTATCCTTGTATGCATGTATCGTATATGTCTTTGGAGATCCATCATGCTCAATGGCGAATAGAACAACACCATTCCCAGCAACGTAGGGTTGAAAAATGCTTTCCTCGGCTTCATCGAGTTGGAACGGTTGGGTCCACAGAGTCTCTCCAGTGGAAGGATCGAGTGCGCCCAAAACGTTGTACCAGATACTACCAATCTGCTCCCAATAAGAGACGTATAGGGTGCCATCACGGGCAACTGCCGGTAAATGACCGCCAAGCAAGGATTTAGTCCAGAAAGGAGCGCCGAGAAGATCGTCAGGATTTAGTGCATATGTTGTGCCTGGTTCGCCCAAGGTCACGTTGGGAATATGAATGTACACAGTACCATCATTGGACAGGGAAGCAGAGCGAAATCTTGCTAGCCCCAACTCACCCAAATCCCTCGTCTCTACAACTTCACCGTTTAACCTGTTCAGCGAGGCGAGATGGGCGTGCTTTGTATCCGTGTTGTAGTAAGTAACGTAAATCCGGTTACGCGACAAATCAATGGCAGGAATCGAGTAAGCAGGGAAGATAATCGTGTTTGAAGGAACGATGAATGGGGCTGACCAGTGAGAGCTGCCGGATTCTGTTAACGCGTACATTCGAAGATCAGTGAACGGGAAGAGCCAGCCCTCTTCATCGATTTTCAGTGTGTAGACGTCGTCCCCGTTCGGCTCTTGAAAAATCTCTACTGCTGAACCCTGATCGGGATCGACCCGATAAACGAATCCTCCCTCCATTGCTACAAACAAATCGCCGTCTTGACTCTGAGACATAAATTCGATGTTTCCGTCTCGAGATATCTCGATCTGCTGCAGAGTTGTGCCGAATTGATCAATCACGTATACATAGGGGTGTGCGTTGCCCTGCAAATATGTAGCAGAAACGGCTGCAAATATTTGGCTGGAGGTACCGATCAAGATATCGCTAAAAGCAAATCCTTCCGAACCGGTGGTAGCACGCCACTTCTGAGTGATACTATCTGGTGCTGGATAGACACTGCTGAATGTATTTTGTGCGTCCGCCCCATATTGGCTCCACCCCTGGTATTCAGCAATATCAAAGATCACTTCGTCAATAAGAGAATAACCCGCTATGTCAGGTAAGTCATACCAGACGTTCCACAGTGAGGGGAATTCCCATCCAAGGTTAATGTGAAAATATCCGTCGGACTCCCTGTACCCATCCATCACAACAGCGTGTCCTCCCATGAAAGGGAGCCAGTGTGCCGATATACCGAGGTACACAGGCCAACCGTCTTTCATGTTTCGAATGACATCGTCCCTGTAGTTCTCCCATACGAGTTCCCCTCCTTGGTAGACGGTACTTCCGTAGTGTAGTTCATCCCTAAGAGCCCTTGCTGCCATCCTGGAGTATGCTCCGGACCCAGTGATTCCATAATTCATCTTCACCTTAACACCAATGCCAAAAGTGAAATAAGCCTCTTCGTCGGAATTGCCGTTGTACAGAATACTCTCAAGAGCAGTATTGAGTTCAGATGCAGTTGGGAATCCATATTGTCCTGCATCATCAAAAACGTTGATGTCTCCAGATTGATATGGATCTTCTAAGGAGCCAAAACTCATCGAATTTGGATATTTCCAGTAGTTCGCAATTTGAGCTAGGGCGATCGCGACACAACCCGCAAATCGTCTGACTCCAGGAACGTTTGGAACGAGGTATGGACACTTATCGTTCCAATGCTCAGTTTGATTCCAATGCGTTTGGAGCCATGGCCCCCATTGAGTCGAATAGGCAACTTTGGTTCTTTCTTCTTTTCCAATGGAGGTAAGTCCTCTCCGTGCAGAGACGTCTGCTATGACAAGATCGAGCAGTGGATTGGCCCCTCTGTGATCAAAGGAAAACTCTCCGCTAAAAGAAAACCCAAGTACTTTCCTCCCAACATCGTCGGCTGAGAGGATGATGAATCCTTTAGGCTCTAGGTGCTGAACGTAAGCTAGAGTTTCACCATGTTCATCTCTGATGGGCTGAATCTTACCAACGGAAAGACCGGCCGCTTCGTTAGAGACGATGAACTCTCCCGGCGTCTTCGCTGCAACTCTTGGCGGTGCGGACTGCTCCTTCACTAGAAACGCCCGAGCAGCATCTTGCGCTAGTTCCTGCGTCACAGTTCCAAATGATGTTGACCGTTGCACTTCTGCTTGCAAGAAAAGCTGGGATACTATTACTAGAAGATAAAGAGAGAGTCTCTGTTTACACTTCATGGTTCACCCTCCATGGCGGTAAATCTTCTAAATCCTTACTTGTGCTGCGCATTAATTATAATTCGTTTCGCCATTAAGTTCAAGCCGCAAATCCTGCTGAAACGGTCGCTGTTCTCCTCGCTCCGGTTGATCCACGGATGAACCCAAGAATCTTCTTTGTCGCTTGAATCTGCAACAGAGTCTCCACAAAGGACGTGTCGACAAGATGAAACGACGAAACGCGTGTGATAACTCCTAAGCGAATTTCATGACTTCTGACGGGGAAAAGACGAGAGTTCGTCGATAGAAGCTTCTTCCCGACTGGTTCAGCTCAGGCGGATCCTGAGAGGCTCTGACCCGTAACCAACGAATTACGAGTCCGGTATCCTACACATTCACTCCCAAGTTGGAGTTATAGGACATGGACTTCCCCAGAACCTATTCAGTAGATCAATCCTGGCGGCAATGCGGATGACAGGACAAGCCGCATTCGGCGGGAGGTACAGTAGGTTTTGAGGCGGATGTCGGGACTACCAGCAGACTATTAGAGTGGCTACCTCCAGGGAGGTTAGAACCCCGTTCGCTTCCCACTTTTTCAAGTAGAATTGCAGCCAGATTGCAACCGAGACCTACTTCTTCCGACGAGAACGCTCCGTCCTTACAAGGCGGTTGACCATTCAACTCGACTCTACTATCTCAAATTGGTCACATCCTTTTGTGAGCATTAAACTGATATCCGTCAATTTGATATCCGTTATCCGTTAGATCTGGTGAGTTCTGAGGAGATTTGATCACTGTCATCAATCCGCAACATTGATCTACATAAATGAAGAAACCCGTCGAGGAGTTGGCTTTTCGACGGGCTGATAACCAGTCGGGGCGGCGAGATTCGAACTCGCGACCCCCTGCTCCCAAAGCGGGGGCAGGATCAGCCGTTTTCCTCTTTTGGTTCAATGTGATTCAGTGTGTATTTCAGTCTTTCCAGGAACCCTTAGATCCCTCACCTCAGAGATGCAGTAACACTGTTTCCTGCCGCTTTTTCAACCAGAATTGCAACCTAATTGCAACCAACGTTACTTCTTCCGTCGAGACGCACCGGACTCATAATCCGATTGCAATCCTGTAGCTGCCTCATGGATATACCCAAGCCCCAAACCCGAGCGTATCCCGAAAACGGTATTATTTGACCTAATCTGACCACCTTTGACACGATTGGTGAACCTCCAGGTTGGGCTCATTCATTACCCCTAAATGCAAGAAACCCGTCGAGAATGACGGGTTTCCTGTCGGTGGTATGCCGAGTGAGTTAGTGGTCGGGGCGGCGAGATTCAAACTCGCGACCCCTGCTCCCAAAGCAGGTGCGCTAACCGGACTGTCACTCGATAGGGGCTAACTCATTCATCTTAGGCGTGTCCCTAAAAACCGTGTCCCTAAAATGAATAAATCTGAGTAGGTTTGATAAAGTATGATTAAGTAAGAAGCCGAAAGTGTCAACACCATTCGGTGTAGTATCCTCGTCAGCAAAATGTTGGAAATCCCTCTTGTCGAGGGGCTACACTGCGGAGGGGGCGGGATTCGAACCCGCGGTACGGGGATACCGTACACACGCTTTCCAAGCGTGCGCCTTCAACCGCTCGGCCACCCCTCCCACTGAACAAGAGCCAAGAACCAAGAGCCAAGAACCAAGATAAAAGATAAAAAACCAAAGATAAAAGGAGCAGTCAGCAGTCCCGAAGGCTCGGGATCTCCGCTGCGCTCCGATTGGCAGTCGCCAGTACCCAGTGGCAGTGGTAGCATCCATCACCAGTTAACCAATTAACCAGTTACCGGTTGGCAGTCAGCAGTCCCGAAGGCTCGGGATCTCCGCTACGCTCCGATTGGCAGTCGACAGTACCCAGTGTTAGTGGTAGCATCCGTCACCAGTTAACCAATTAACCAGTTACCGGTTGGCAGTAAGCAGTCCCGAAGGCTCGGGATCTCCGCTGCGCTCCGATTGGCAGTCGCCAGTACCCAGTGGCAGTGGTAGCATCCATCACCAGTTAACCAATTAACCAGTTACCGATAAACAGTTCCTATTCAATTGTCAATATTCAATAGTCAATAATCAATTCTTGTTACGACTCACGCTCCTCCTCTTTGTCTTCCACCGCCTCCGGCGATTCTGGTTTCTTCTCATCCACAACAGGTTCCTCTGTCTCGGAAGTTGAAACGGTCTCACGTTCAGATTCTTTGGACTGTTGAGATCCCTTTTCCAGTTGGTTTATGAAAGTCTCCACATCTGTACCGACAGGCACCCTCAACATCTTCTCCTGAAATCTGTATTGACCGGTCTTCTCGGAAACAACGGACTTCACGTACTTCACTATAGAAAACTGCTTTACCTCAGCCCCACTTTGTTTGATCTTATCGGCGAAACTCTTTCCCTTTGCCACTTCTTTCTCCCTTCAACGTCTTAAGATTGAAATATTCGTCGCAGAATTTAATCCTTCCCGTCGGGAAACATAATGATTATCCAGGTCCGGCCCCTCCCAGGTGAGAAACAACTAAGGAACCTCTGGCTCACTGATCTCGAATTCCATGAGATCACCATCTGACCACGATTTTGGCTTCTTTTCGCCTATGGCCACTCTCATCGTGTTCCAACCGGTGAATTCAAAAATGGCGTACCGCTTGACTCCTGAGTCAAATTCGATGGTGATCTCAAACGGCCTCTTGGAGAAATCTATTGAGACGCTCCCGGGCTCCTGCTGACTTATCCTGGTACCCATCATGACACCCTGGAGAAACTCCTCCTGACCCCGGAAAGACCAGACGGCCGTGAGAAGCGCCGTTTTTGACAGCCAATCGCCCTCCAAATCGCGAATTATGTCAATGCTTTCAACCGTTTGAGGCCTGCTCTCATTTCCCGCGAGATCGCTGCCTCGAACTACCAAAGTATAGACAGTCCCGGGCTGCAGCGCGTCCGCTCCCGGGAGAAGGACCTCCGAGTGGTCTCCTTCGAGCAGATTTTCTTCAGGAAGCGAAAGAACATGAGGGGAGCCCGGATCAGCTGCACCTGACTCCCTCTCCCAGGAGAATGTGATTTCGGACATAGTCTCACTGTTTCTAATCGTCACGGGCGTGTCGAAAGTGAAAGTACGGGGGGCCTCAGAATCGAGAGTAACCCTGATCTTTGGAACAGTAACATCATATGTCACACCAGTTATTACCGCAGGATCCGACTCATTTCCAGCAAGATCTCCCCCCTCAAACCTTATGTCGTAAACGGTTCCATCCAGTAAATCGGGAGAATCTGCCAGATCGATGTTGTCGTGCGGTCCTTCTTCAAGCTCACTGCCAACCAGCGACTGCACCAGGGGAGTGCCACCATCCGTGGGTGCCCAAGATACGGTACCGGCTGAAATCGTTTCGCTCAACCCGTAGGAGATGCGGGAGTGGCTTAGGTATGCCGAGGTTTCCGGGGAGATAACGGTGAATACTGGAGATGTGTCATCAAAGACAACAGTTTCAATACCCAAAGTATCGGTGCCGTTTCCGGCCCGGTCAGTCCCGGAAAACTCTACAGAATAAGAAGCCCCACTCACCAATGTGCCTAAACCCGGCGGAGCGAAACTCTCGCGACGGCCCGCGAATAACTCCTCGCCTTTCAACTCCACCGTGTAGGGAGAACCGGGGTCCTCCATCCCGCTGATCCTCGACACCGTGATCTGTCCTATACTTAAAGTTTCACTTAAAGTATAGCTTAGTTCCATCTTGTTTATGTAAGATCCGCTGACTGGCTCTATCTGAGCAAACCGTGGCCGGGATGTATCAAAATGAATTCCGTTCGCTTTCAAGGATGGTGCCTCATTGCCCGCGAGATCGCTGCCCGAGAGTTCGACAGTGTAAATTGACCCGTCCGCCAGATCTGTCTGATTTGCCAGAACGATGCCCTCATGGATACCTTCCGCCAGTTCTTCCGTGGTCAGGACGATTGAGTGAGGTGAAACGGGGTCACTGGTTCCTCCTATCGCTGTCCATGTGACAGTTGCCTCACCCAACTCCTCGCTGGTCGAATAAGTGAGTTCGGCAGAGTTAGCGAAGGTATTTGACCCGGGAGCATCTAGTGAAATAATGGGTGGCGAGGAATCGAACACGATACCGGCAACCGTGATGGAATCTCCCGAATTTCCTCCTATGTCGGTTCCAGTCAATGAAATGGAATAGACGGTTCCATCCTGCAGCTGGGGCAATGTTGTCGTAATCACCTCTGCGTGCTCACCGGCAGAGAGTTCGGACTCTGTGAGTTCTATGATGTGAGGAGAAACGGGATCTTCGTTCCCGGATTCCCGGGTCCAGGTTATCCTGCCGTCGTGCAGTCCTTCACTGAGATCGTACGAGATCCTCGGCTCATTGATGTGTGTTCCGTCTCCGGGCTCGGTAAGAGCCAGGACAGGTTTGACGCTGTCAAAAGTGACAGATTCAATAATCATTCCGGATGCCCTGTTCCCGGCCCGGTCGGAGCCGTCAAACTCAAGGGAATAAGCGGCGTCGTTCACCAATTCTGGAGGGGAAGCAAGAAATATGTCCTGGTGATCGTCCACAGTCATTTCTGAAGGAATGAGTGGCTGGACGTGTGGCGATCCAGGATCTTCAGATCCGCCCGTTCTCGTCCAGGTGAGAGTCCCTTCCGTCAGACTTTCGCTCAGGGAATAAGAAACACGCGTCGTATTAACACCGCTCGACGGCGCGGGAAAGTTCGCAACTATTACGGGAGGACTGACATCGAAGGTTACGTTCTGAACAGAGACTGAATTCGCAGAATTACCAGCCATATCGACGCCATCCACGGTGATACTGTAATTCGATCCATCCGCGAGCTCTGGCTCTTCGGTGAGAAGAATGTTCTCGTGCAAACCACTGGCAAGCTCATTACCTATTAGATTGGATTCGTGAGGGGATCCCTCAGGCCTTTGCCAGGTGATAGTCCCGGACTGAAGATTTTCGCTCAGTTCATAAGTCAGCACCGTGGAATTGACCGCAGTGTCACCTTGTGGCGATACCAGGGAAATAACGGGAGCAGTCGTGTCGTAGGTGACCTGGGATAATACAGCCTCCCGGGCCGCGTTGTCCGCAAGATCGACCCCCTGGAATCTGATATCATAGGCAGCACCATCCTGAAGAACGGGACGCTGGGCCAATTGTACTTCCGTGTGTTCACCTCCCTGTAGCTGATCCCCTGTCAACTCCGCTTCATGAGGCGAGGCCGGATCGGGAGTTCCCCCGGTCAAGCTCCAACTTACATTGCCGCCTGCCAACTCTTCGGACAGCGTATAGGAAATCAAGTCACTGTTTGTGGATGTCCGGTTTTCGGGCGCAGTCAAAGTCACGATGGGATCTATATCATCAAACGTTACTTCTGTAACCGTAATTATCTCGCCGTCATTTCCGGCCATATCCGTTCCCTGAAAGGTCAACGCGTAAACGGCATTGTTCATCAGGGGAAGAGATTCTGCAGTGGTGTCTTCCCCGGCGGATAACATCTCATCCGGTACGTCAATGACGTGGGGTGACTGAGGGTCTCCGGTCCCCTCTATCCTGTTCCACCTGAGCGTCGCTTCCTTCAGATTCTCATCCATTCGATATCGGACCGTTGAAGAATTCACGTAGCTCCCCGCTGTGGGCTCAAGGATCTGGTACGTTGGAGGCAAAAGGTCGTAGGCTATATTTCTTATCAACAGAGTGTCGGCCTCGTTTCCGGCCCGGTCAATTCCCGTGACCTTCAGATCGTATATTGCACCGTCTTTCAGATCGACCGGTTGAGCCAGAACCTGATCCGGATGACCGCCAGTCGTCAGCTCCTCTCCGGTCAATTCCAACTCGTGGGGAGCAGCGCCATCGGATGTTCCACCGACCTGTATCCAGATCGCCTTTGCATTCTGCAGAGTTTCACTGAGGCGGTAGGAAAGTCGAGAATGATTGCGATAAGAGGAATCCACCGGCGAATCCACGGAGAGAGCAGGCGATGTTCTGTCGAAAGTCACTCCTTGAACTGTTGCCCCTTCGGAAGAATTCCCCGCGGAGTCGATCCCTGTCAAGGAAATGGAATAAGCGGCCCCATCCACAAGCTCTGGAGGAGGTGACGCTTCCCAGTCCGCGTGTTCTCCCGAATCCAGACTGGCGCCGGAGAGAATTACCGTATGAATTGACTGTCGGTCGGGAAATCCGGACATCCACTGCCAGACAACGGTCCCCTCTCTCAATGATTCCGTCAGGGAGTAGCTCACCGCGATGGTATTCACATAAGTGTCTGCCTGGGGATTTGTCAACGTGATCGCCGCGGGAGTCACATCAAATGTGATGTCGCGTACCTCAACAGTGTCGGACGCGTTGCCCCCGTAATCGACGCCAGCGAATGTCAGGGTGTAGACGGAGCCGTCCCGAAGTTCAGGAGAAGCTCTGAGCACGATTTCTGCGTGTTCCCCGCCGACAAGTTCATCCATAGTTAAATCAACCTCGTGGGGAGAAGTTGGATCCGGGTTTCCGTCCATTCTCCTCCACGTAATCGTCGCCGCCTCCATATCCTCACTCAGTGAGTACGAAAGCACGGTGCCATTGATGTGGGCACCCGGACCGGGATCGGTTAATGTGATCACAGGAGGCTTGGCGTCGTAGGTTACCGGTGAGATGATGACAGGCTCCGCGCTGTTTCCTGCTGCATCCACTCCGCTGAATTTGAGAGAATAGACCGCACCATCCACCAGCGGTGGCTCTTGCGCAAATCTCTCGTCGTGCTCGCCTTCCCACAACAGCGAATCCGTCAACGTGCTTGTGTGGGGTGCCGACGCGTCTGGCTCTCCTTCTGTCCAGGCCCAGGTGACAGATCCTTCCTCCAGGTTCTCGCTCAGTTCATACTTGACACGGGAAGAAGAGATGTTGCCACCTTTCCCGGGATAGACCAACTCAATTCCCGGGGGTGAAATGTCATAAGTCACCTGAGAGACAGTCACGGTATCGGATTCGTTCCCCGCGGCATCGCTGCCCGAAAAAGAAATACTGTAGACAGAGCCGTCTTGAAGGGCTGCTTCATTGGCTAGAACGACATCATCGTGTTGGCCCACATTCATCTCACGGTCGATCAATTCCACGTGATGTGGAGAATCGGGATCCTCACTACCGGAGATCCGCACCCACGATACCAGCCCCTGCGTCAAGGGTTCGCTCAATGTGTACGAAATACGCTTGTGGTTGATGAAGGTGCTGTCCGCAGGAAGGAAGTCCGCAATTTCGGGAGCCGTTCCATCAACGATCAAATCCTGTAGTACCACAGGACGACTCAGGTTGCCCGCTCTGTCTTTCCCCTCAAGCGTTAGCGTATACGTGGCACCGTCTTGAAGCCGAAATTGATCCGGAGGGACATGGGAATGCTCTCCCATCTCGAGTTGCTCATCTGAGAAAGTGAATTCATTAGGGGCACTCTCGTCGACAGTTCCCCCTGTTCTTGTCCATCGTACTGTACCTTCAGTCAAAGGCTCGCTCAGGAAGTAGCTTACGGTGGCGGAAGAAAGGTAGCTTTCCGACGAAAGCAAACTCACAGTTATGTCAGGAACCGTTACATCGTACCCCACGCTGTCAATCCTGATCGTATCCGAAGCATTTCCCGCCGCGTCAATGCCGAAAAACTCCACAGTGTACAACGCGCTGTCCGCAAGGGAAGGAGATTCTGCCAGTTGACTCAGCGGATAAGACCCCACACTGAGCTCTTCCCCCTGAAGATTGATCATGTGCGGGGAATTCGGGTCGCCAGCTCCTCCCACCTGGATCCACCGCACAGTCCCTGACTCAAGGGATTCAGACAAATTGTACGCGACCTGCGGATCGTTGACCCAGCTCCCATGCGCGGGAAATACGTCCGCGAACTCTGGTGACTGATTGTCGAACCCGACTTGTGAAATCACGACGGGATCTGCACGATTTCCGGCCCTGTCTTTTCCAGCGATTGATACCGTGTACAAGGATCCCTCAGAGAGAGCGGGGGATTCTTCAAACTGAATTTCTGTATGATCTCCCTGGAGGAGCTGTTCGCCTGTGAAAGACCGCACATGAGGCGAGTTAGGATCTTCACTACCCGCTGTTCGCTCCCAGGTGACACTTCCTTCGGATAGATCCTCATTCACAACGTAACTGACCGCCGGTTTCGACACATAGGTTTCAGGTGCTGGAAACGTAAGTTCTATGCGCGGAGGAGTGACGTCATACAGAACGTTGCTTACCACTACGGTGTCAGAGGCATTCCCGGCGCCATCCCTTCCCGAGAAGTAGATATCGTAGACTGAGCTATCGTTCAGAACCGGTGCATTCGCCAGCTCAACGCTTTCGTGAAAACCGGCGTCCATTTCTGTGGCCGCGAGCTGAACGACGTGGGGAGAACCAGGATCTTCCTGGCCGCCAGTCCACCTCCAGATTACCTTTCCCTCATCAACGGTTTCGCTGAGCGAGTAGCTCAGATGATTGGAATTCACCTGCGCGCCACTGTCCGGATGAAGATCCGAAAAAATGGGGGCAATCGCATCGTACAGCACATCTGGTATCTGAACGGAAATTGCGTCGTTTCCGGCCAGATCCTTACCATCAAAAATGACCGTATAGATTCCTCCTTCAGCCAGGATGGGTGGCTTTGACGAGAGGATAGATTCGGGATGCTCGCCCGCTGCCAGTTCATCTCCGGTAAATATCTGTGCCCGGATGCTATCCTCATCGACAGACCCCCCCGTCCACTTCCAGGTAATCCTCCCCTCTGAGAGAGGTTCAGAAAGCTCATACGCAACACCCATGGTGCTTGATGGCGTGTAGGCGATGGGATAGCTTATCTCGAAGGCCGGGGGCGTTCTATCAAAGAAAATGTTCGAAACCAACAAAGTGTCCGACAGATTTCCTGCACTGTCCTGTCCGAACATTGCCACGTCATAGACGGAACCACTTGTCAGCGTCGGACTGTTGATTTGAGGAATCTCTCCATGGTCGCCTGCTTCCAGCTCACTTTCTATAAGTCTCACCGTGTGTGGCGAACGGACATCTTCGTTTCCCCCGCTCCGTGTCCAGACAATCGTGCCCTCGGACAATGATTCACTGAGACTGTATAGAACCGTCGGTGTGTTGACATGAGATTCTTCGGAGGGATCCCTGACGGCAATATTCGGAGGAGTGGGATCAAAACGTACGGTAGTGATCTCGTCAGGGGCCGAGGATATGTCCCCAAAGTCTTTTCCACGAATGGTAATAGAATAAATACCCCCTTCCACCAGTGCTGGGGAATGACTCAGGAGAATTCGCTCGTGGGTGCCCGGTTCCAGTTCTTCTCCTGTCAGCGGGACAACATGAGGAGCGTGATCGTCTTCGGATCCTCCCGACCGTTCCCACGTAATGCTCCCCTCCTTGAGCGACTCGCTCAGGAGATAGCTGACCTCGGGTGTGGGGACAGCGCTTCGAGGAGCGGGAAAGACAAATCTGATCTCGGGAGGTGTCATGTCAAAAACAATATGGCGGACTACTGTCTCCTCCGCTCGATTCCCCGCTGCGTCCTCACCTGTGAAAGAGACATCATAAATGGATCTGTCGTTAAGCAAAGGCGACGCGGCAAGGACCACCCTCTGGTGCTCACCGCGGTTCTTCTCAAATGGAACTAGAGTGACGGTGTGTGGGGATCCGGAGTCGAATTCTCCATCCACCTGTGTCCAGATAACTTCCCCGGCGACCAGATTCTCGCTCAAAGTATATGAGAGTGTATCGGAACTCACATAGGAACTATCCGTGGGATAAAGATTCGTGAAAACGGGAGGCGAAGCGTCCAGAAGAACACTGTCGATTCCCACAGGAATGGCTTCGTTTCCCGCCAGATCCCTGCCGGTTACGGTTAACCGGTAGAAGAAGCCTTCTTCGAAAGCAGTCGACAGACCGGGGTGCACAACTCTATGATCACCCTGGCCAAGATGAGTGGAGTCGAGAAAAACGATCCTCGGCTCCGGCGGAAGAACCGAATCTTCCGTGATTTTCTGCCACTCAATGCGGGCGGCGGCGAAATCCTCGCTGAGCGTGTAAGCCATCTCTGAATTTCTTGCTGGCTGTCCCGGTTTTGGCGATTGGACGGTCAGAACGGGAGGTGTGAGATCGTAAGTCACGTCGGAAACAAAAAGGGTGTCTGACACATTTCCCGCCCGGTCAACCCCGTGAATTCTAAGCTCGTAGATGGCTCCATCTACCAGTTTGGGCGCATTCTGCAGAAGAACATACTGATGTTTCCCTGCCTTCAACTCCCCTCCATTCAAGGAAACCACCTGCGGCGATATCGGGTCCACTGTTCCCGAAACCTGTCGCCAGACCATCTCCCCCCCGGAGAGGAGTTCATTCAGGACGTACGAAACACCACTGCTGCTGACAGGAGCTCCCGTGTCGGGTTTGACCCAGGTGAATTGGGGGGGCACCGAATCATACACAACCCCGCGAACCGAAACGACCGGACCAAGATTCCCGGCGTCATCTTTCCCACCGAAAACAACGGTGTATACCGTTCCGTTATTGAGCTGTATTTCTTCCTCAAAGGAGACCCCTGCATGTTCTCCTTCTTTCAGAAAGCCCTTCGACAGACCGACGGAATGAGGGGACCTCGCGTCTCTTTCACCTCGTTCCCAGATCCACATTACCTCTGCGCTGGAGAGATCTTCTTCAAGCGAAAATGAAACCTGGGGTTTGTTCACAAATGGTTCCGAGCGAATGGTGTAGTAGGGCGCAGTCGTGTCGAACTTGACATGTTGAATCTCGATTTCCTTTGCGGGATAGCCAAGTTCTCCCACGCCCTCGAATCGAATTCTGTAGATTGCGCTGTCAACAAGATTCGGAGAAAACCGCAATCTGCCGGATTCGTGCACACCTCGAGTCATCTCCGCATCGACCATATTTGACGTATGGGGAGCCATCGTATCGGGTTTTCCGCTCTCCCATTCCCAGATAACTCTTCCCTCTTTGAGTCTATTGATGAGCGAGTACGCGACTTCTGGACTCTTGGTCGACGACGAGTCAGTGGGAAACGAAACAGTGAACAGAGGTGCCCGGCCGTCGGCTCCAACTGTCATATTCATGACAAGAGCATCTGTGGAGTCGTACTCCCAAATCTCGGTGGTTCCGTTGTCTGAATCGTGGCCGTACAGGTACCTTCTCATGAGCCTTTCTCCGGGCATGACGAGCCAATCTTCCTGTCTCAATCCTTCATTTGAACCGTGCGTGAGATTTATGAGACCGTAGAGGAATGCGTCTATGTCGAAGAAACGGTAGACGATAGGGTGTATCCCGTCGACGTAGTCAACAGCGGTGAACCTGTCCTCAAATTCCTTTAGCTGTTCAACTCCATATATATAACGGATAAATCTCTCCGACATCTCTTCACCCGGGCCAAAAAGAAAACGGCGGATGAGGGTACTGTCGGCCGTGTACACAGATTTCTCCATGAGGGAGTTTGTTTCCGGGTCGTAGGTGAATTCTTCGAATTCGGTGAGCGAATTGATCTTTCTGTAAAAACGTTTGAACAGAACATTCTCGAATTCATCGTAGACAACTTCCAGAAAAGGACTTTGACCCAACCGATTCCGGGAGACCTCAATTCCTCTGCGGAAGTCCTCCTCGGACCTGTAGAATCTGACCTCTTCCTCCACTTCAACGGCAAAGGATGCGGCGAAGAATAATAGTAATACCCTTAGGTACTTCATTTCTCTGGAATTTTAAGGCGTGAGATCAACAGTGTCAAAACAAAATCCCGTTCTCACGGGCTGTGGGGAATCCCAAGATATTCGTCAATCACCCAGGTAATCGACCAGTTGTGACCGAGACGACGCCCATCCATGGTGTCCGGCAAAAGAAATATGCCGCTATCAGCTAGATTGCTTTCCTGCGGATCTTCGGGGAATTGTCGAAATGCATTGTCCAGTTGGAACTGTGTTCGCCACTGAGTATAAATTACGCTATTCTCCCACGTGGGAAATGCAATCCTTCCATCTCTGTCCTGAGCAACGGTGCAGTTCTTGAAAAGCCGTGTGTATCCTGCCAGGGGAGCAGCGATCGCATGAATTTCTATGGGAATATTCAGATGCAGCTTGCTCGCGCAGAATGTGACCACAAGACCACCGTAACTGTGACCGAAGATGACAAGTTTCTCAACACCAGGAGATTCTCTGAACAGCTCAATTATCCCATCCGCCAGCGTCTCGGCGGCCTCCTCGGGACAGCCGTTCCAGTCGTATCGATATAAGAAAGTGTTCGTGTAGACCTCGGAAAGTTGAACCAGAGAGCCCACCCATTCATATCCCTCCGATCCAAAACCATGAACGGCTATATGCCCGATCTTCATGTTGTGACTCAAATCGCTCGATATTCTGGTGAATCCGTAAGGCTGAGATATGAGCTTCTCACCTGAAGATCTTACCTGCTCACCAACGGGTAACTCGTCAGTTTGCAGAACGAAGACAGTGTCTGGGGAAGCTTCGGATACTCCAGGCCAGAAAGAAAACAGGACGAACAGGAGGAGAATGGCCGGCAGAAAACGGGAGCGGTAGGAGATAATGAGTGACTGGCCGGTTGTGTGGGGGAACCTATTTCTTCGCATAGAACTTCAGAATGGTTTCTTGAGTGTAGATATCATCCGGATTAAGAATATACGGAAGGGAAGTGAGGATAGTCGGGTGAATCGGGAAAATGCTGGATTTCCAGGCAAAAACCGTAGTGTTTATGGTACGCCGAACCTGACTTGCCGGTCACGGAACCATCCAGGAAATTCCCGGTGTAGAATTGAATACCGGGTCCGGTTGTGTATACCTCCATCACGCGGCCGCTGTGAGGTTCATTACGCAACGCTGCCAGGGTCACGTCTTCACCCTCGCCGTCGAGCGCGCTATTGTGGTCGTACCGCTTTCCACCCGATCAATTTCGGAGCCGATGAATTTCGGGACGGAAAGATCCATGGGGGAATCCTTCGCACTCTCGATTACTCCCGTGGGAATCAGCTGATCATTCACGGGTTGACCCTTCCTCTCTCCTCTGTTCCCCCTGAAATTCATGTGGGCTTCCGCAAGAAACTTCTAGCCCATGAGCACCAGAAAAATGACCTGTGTCCACTGAACAAGTTGCCGATTCGACGTCGTTTTCACTTGCACCTCTCTGCCTGGCATCTGAATGGGGAAAATGGGTCATACAGGTGCCGAACTGGCAGGAACTCCAAATCGATCTTACGGTCCCCGTCGGAACCAGACCGCCATATCTCCCGTGCCTCGATGTGACCAGGAGTAATAAGGAACCAGCATGAACTCGCTCGATAGCTTCGATTCGAAAATCTTTCCCGAAGCCCGGGACACCTGCCGAGGACGGCCTTTGATCACGACCACACCATTCAAGAGATCTTCACGGTATTCAGTTGTCAGGCTCGCATCGTCAGGGATCGAAAGGTTACCTACATCTCCACCGTTGTCCACCCCCTCCGCACAGTAAACAACGGGACCCCGTTCAAGAGCTACCTTACCAATGTTTCCCCTTACCTTTTCATGGCTCAAAACTCGGCGGACTTTCATGGACAATTTAAGCCTCAGGACATCTCCCTCGTGCCAGACGCGGCGGATGTGAGCGTACCCATCCCTCAGGCTGATCTTCGCGGGTTTTCCGTTGACTTCAATATGAGGTTTATCATCGCTTTCGCCTGCGTACCGGTAGAGATCACTAGGCACCGGACTGTTTCTTGCCCAACCGGGAATCCGGACACAGACTGAAAATCTTGAAGGTTGTTCAGGATCAACTGTCAACTTGACTATTCCATCCCACGGGTAACGGGTCTGCTGCGTCACTCGCACCATGCTGCCATTCACTACAATCTCGGCGCTTCCTTGCATAAAGAGATTTACGTACAGCCGGTCCTCAGAGGTGGCGTAGACATATTCGGAAATCGATGGCATAAAGCGGACCACATTTGTAGGACAGCAGGATGTTGTGAACCAGGAACGGCGTGTTGCTGAACTTCCGTTGAACTTGAAATTGCCATCGGACTCAAGGGGATTAGGGTAGAAGAACCTGTCGCCTTCCAGGGAAACTCCTGAAAGGAAGCCGTTGTACAGTGTTCTCTCGAATACGTCGATGTACTTAGCGTCACCGTGGAGCAGAAAGAGCCGGTGGTTCCATAACATGTTGGCAACCGCGGCGCACGTCTCATTGTAGGCTTCCGCGTTGGGTAACTCGTAGTTGTCACCGAAGGCTTCTCCCTCTCGACGCGCGCCGATACCACCTGTCAGGTAGAGTTTCTTCGATACAACATTTTCCCAGATTCGAGTGGTGGCTTTCGCGTAGTCCCGGTCACCCGTAAGAGCGGCTGCATCTGCCATACCGGAATACATGTATCCTGCACGGACAGCATGGCCAACGGCCTCATCCTGTTCAAGTACAGGCTTGTGGTCCTGGATATAGCCCTCGTTGAACTGGAAAGTATATAAGTCACGGTCATGAGTGTGGCCCCGTTCGACTAGAAAAAACTTCGCAAGCCTCAAGTACCTCTCATCCCCGGTCGTCCGGTAGAGTTTGGAAAGACCGATCTCGATCTCCTGATGTCCGGGAACGTCGCGCCTTTTCCCAGGTCCGAACACCTCATCCACGAGATTGGCATTCTTGATCGCCACCTCCAGGAAATGACGTTTTCCCGTTGCCTGATAATACGCGACGGCGGCTTCGTACATGTGGCCTACGTTGTAGAGCTCGTGACTGTCCTTCAGGTTGGACCACCGGGTATTCCCCGCACCGGGTGCGGGATGTTCAGGGTCAATCGTGCGTGTGGTGTAAAGATATCCGTCTTCCTCTTGAGACGCCTCGATTTTGGCTATCAGCTCATCCAGATAGTCTTCGAGATCTGGATCCGGATGCAGAGCCAGCGAATAAGCCGCTCCCTCCATAACTTTGAAGACATCGGAATCGTTGTACCGGTACCCCTCAAACTCCCCTTCCATGAGGCCCCCGGCTTTGGCGAAGTTGTCAATGCGTCCCGTTTCTTCACACTTTCGGAAGTCGAATGGAATCGTAACAGCCCGGTTGGTTTCCATCCGGGGAAGCCAGAACTCATCTTCAATCCGAACATGGGTGAATGGGACAGGTCTTACGGGATAATCTTTTTCACGGTCTTTTGCACACCCTATCATGACGTTAACGACTGCGAGAAACAGAACAAGACGGGTCCCTTTGGTGCTCCTTCTCATCGGCTATCATTCACCTTCTGCAGGCTTTTTCTTGCCACAATTCTTGCGGGCGGAATATATCGGTTCACCTGGAGAGAAGCAATGACCTTTGGACTCACCAATGGTGAAGATGAACTTTCCGTTATTTCTGGTACAAATTTCTTGAAATATCAAAATAGCAACTGCATCTCCTGAAAGTCGTAGGGGGGGGGATCTCCATAACCCTGAAAAAGTCGCCTCAGAATAGGCCTGGAATGTGCGTGGAAAGCGTTTTAAAGCACCTCTAAGCGAGGACTCAATTATGCGATAAAAGGTACAGAAGAATCTGAATTCATGGTGAGTATCAGAAGGGAAGCTTATACTGGAGGGCGTTACTGTTTTTTCTTTCGGTGATCTTCTCCCCTGCGCCTATCTTTTGTTTTCCTTTTGTCAATGGCCACGGGCATTTGCTTTTGTCTGCGTTTACCTTTCCTCCGATCTTGACCTCTTTCCCGAAACATAGCTGGCTCCCTTTAGATTAATCTGCCAGGAGCTTACGAAAAAAGCTGCAAGAACTCTGCAAGAAATCGATCGTTTTGCCAAAGATAGCGGTTTGGAGGCTGCAACTACGGGAGAAAATAGAGCTCAGACGAGTGAGCCCATATTGAGGAAACGCCCCCCTTCGTATCTAAGTCCGAAGTAATCTTCCATAAGGATTTGACTCTACTTGACTCAAATTGACGAAAACTGTTCTGCAATGTGAGTTCGACCTACATACAAAACCCTCCCCCCTGGGGTTTTTCGCTGGAAGCGATCTAGGTTCAAAGACATTAAGCCCAAATCTTAAGCGTATCCCGAAAAAGTGTATCCCGGAAGCGGTATTATTTGACCAATTCTGACCAAACCTGACAGAGCAGATGGTCTGTTTGATTGGGTTGCCGCAGAACCTCCGAATACAAAGAACCCGTCGAGAAGGACGGGTTCTTGTCAGTGATACGCCGCTGAGATTCTAAGTGGGCGCTGGAGGATCGGAAGCCGGGCAGGTCAAGTTTTAATCTCCGTCCCGAGGAACCGGCCTATGTCCGCGGTCTCTGATTCGATCGCCGGCGCGCGGGTCAACCCTCCGGCCCTGCGCCCGCGGGAGATTCCTTCCGCGCAGCCTTCCGAAACAACAACGCCGATCCGACCCACAGCGCGGCGAAGAACCCAGTCAGGATCAAGATATCCCTCGGCCAGATCGGCCCCATGGAGCCCAACCCGGCGATCAGCGCGATCACGGCGACCAACGCCTGAGCGAGCGCCGTCGCGAACATCGCGCGTGCCATTCCATTTGGCTCGAAGCGCGCGATGAGGGAACCGACGATTCCGACGGCGAGCACCCCGATGTACATCAAGTTGGCGGGGTTTTCCTCGTTTCCGATAATGCCAACGGCAAGGTTCATCCAGACAAGGAGAAGTGCTGCCGCCACCGCAACGCCGACGGCGGCTCGGTACGGGATATTACCCGCCTTCCTCGCAATCAGCTCATACGTGAGACCAGCGCCGAATACCAGGACGCCGGCGACAGCGAAATCAGCCAGATCCCAGACCACTTCATCGGTGAACTGCATCGCTAACAAGGGCAGAAGCAATATGAACGCTGTCACGAGCGCAATGCGGATGATGCTTTTGTTTTGCATAACGATAACCGTTACGTTCTCTCTAATAGTTCCTGCGAATGTTTCGACGAACATCCAGAGAGCGAAGCCGAATAATCCTTTTTCTTCCTCTGCGCGCTCTCGGAGAAGATCGTTGAAGGTCTGCTCCATCGGTTCTCCAAAGCGCTCGCGGTACCCCTTCGGGTAGAGACGAAGCAGTGTTGCGTACCAGTTTCGGAATCGTCGTATCGAGTGTTCATATGCCATACGCAAAAGTACTCGGTGATAGTCGTTTTTGTTTGGCGACCGCTACAACCTCGCGGTATCGTTGCAACTCCGCCGCGAGCGCTTTTTGGCCGAAACCGGTAATTTTGTAATAGACCCGCCGCTCGTCGTCCATTTCAGGGTCTATCTTTTTGTCGCTCTCGCGTATCAATCCGGCCTCGATCATGCGACCAATCGAGCCGTAGAGCGTGCCCGGTCCCATGTTTACCTTTCCCTGCGAATCAGCTTCGACTTGCTTCATGATTCCGTAGCCGTGCCGCTCCTGCGTGGAAAGCGCGAGGAGTATATGAAGCACCGCCGGAGTGAGGGGCGCGTTTGCTTTGCTGTTTGCCATGCTTCCAATTTATATCCGTAGCGGATATATGTCAAGTGGAGAAAGTGAAAGAGTGGGAGCGCGAGGAATCGCGGGCGTCGCAAAGCGAGGTTCAAAATCTTGCTCAAGAAATCAAAGACGGCGAGGCGCACTTGGAGAAACTTATCTCAACCTATCTTGATGGTGATATACCAAAAGAACTATATCTCAAAAAGAAAGATGAAATTATGCGCTCCCTCGCCGCTTTGAGAGAGGAAATGAAAGATTTTGAACGCGGAGGAAACAAGTGGGTCGAACACTTTCGGGAGTGGATTTTAGATACGAAACAAGCCGATTTTTTGGCAAACAACCCCGACTTTCACAAAATGAAGTTACTTGTCCAAGAAATTGGAACGAACCCTACAGTTCGTGACAAATCCGCGCGCTTTTCCGTGCCCGTCCCGTCCCATTTCGTCGCTTCGCGACGGGCTTTTCTTCCCCAAGCCGCGCCTACGGCGCTGCCATACGGCCTCCTTTCAGAAGCGGAAGTTACATTTGGCGGAGAGGGAGGGATTCGAACCCGGGGTACGGGGTTACCGTACACACGCTTTCCAAGCGTGCTTCAACTTAAAGCACCGCAACTTTTCCCCATCGAGATTCTGGCTCAATCCCTGATGACTACCTGACCCACCCCCAAAACAGGGGCAGGATCAACCGTTTTTCGTTGGCAGGATGGTCACGTTATGGTCACAGAACGCCATAAGTCACTGAAAATAGAGCACGTTGACAGGTTTTCGATCTGGCAACAGGGGTTCGCTCCCTTAGGGGTCACTGTTCTAATCCCCCACTCTACCATCGGTAACTGGCGGGTTTTTTCCTGTAAAGTGATCTGGTAAAATGTACGTATATCGACAAGTTTCGTTGATGCAGAGCGAAGCGCCTACATGGAAATTTACCCGTATAATATTTGTTAGGCTGATGCATATTTGGTACTGATGCTAAGGGGATTTTGTAGAGATGAGTGACACAATCAGCAGCTTGCGAGACAGCATCAAGTGGCATAGACGGTATGATCGTAAGGCACCCAAGAGAGGCGAACTAACATCTGATTTCGAGCTTCGGGATGTAAGCGGTGTAAACCCTGTTCGGCTTTCGGACTTCCGCGGGAAAAAGCCCGTTGCGCTGATATTCGGCAGTTTCACTTGAGAGCCCTTTGTAAGAGGGGCCGTGCGTCTCCATGATCTGTATGCCGAGTACGGTGATCACGTCCAATTCCTTGTGATCTACATTCGGGAAGCCCATCCGACTGACGGATGGTACATGGGAAATCATGATATTCGAGATCCCCGAACGATTGCGGAACGCCGAGCACTGGCAGGAACTTGTCAGGTACGGTTGAAGTATGGAATACCGACCATTGTGGATGAGATGGATGATGGGGTGATGAAGGCGTATGCGGCCTGGCCCGACCGGCTTTATCTGGTTGATTTTGATGGAAAGGTGGCTTATGCAGGCGGTATAGGGCCGTGGGGATTTGAACCAAGCAAGCTGAAGAGGGCTATCGACCGATTGATGGAATCAGACGTTTAGATATGCGTCCGACTAACCACTCACTGGGGTGGATCCGGCCTCGGTACACTTCGAGCCTGTCAGAAGATTAGCCGGGCTGTCGGCTCGCCGCTGTTGGGCGGCACATCGTGGTCGGCGAGAGGCTGAATCCATCATAGGAGTGGCGAAATGAAGAAGGTTCGTTGGGGCGTCTTGAGCACAGCCAGGATTGGTGTCGAAAAGGTGATTCCCGCCATGCAACTGAGCGAGTACTGCTACATGGCTGCAATTGCCTCACGAAGTCTAGAGAAGGCTCAGCAGGCGGCCGAGCGACTGGTCATTCCCAAGGCCTATGGCTCGTACGAGGAACTGCTGGCTGATTCTGACGTTGATGCTGTATACATTCCCCTGCCCAATCATCTACATGTACCCTGGTCCATCAAAGCGCTGGATGCTGGCAAGCACGTGTTGTGCGAAAAGCCCATCAGTTTGACAGCTGCTGAGGCTCAGGAACTGCTGAATGTAGCCCGGAATGAGACCAAATTGAAAGTGATGGAAGCCTTCATGTATCGCCATCATCCTCAATGGCAGCGAGCGCAGCAGTTGGTTGTTGAGGGGAAGATCGGCGCATTGCAGGCCATTCAGTCATTCTTTTCCTACCACAATGTTGACCCTGGAAATATCCGCAACATGGCTGAAATCGGCGGGGGTGGACTGATGGACATTGGGTGTTATTGCATTTCGCTTGCACGGTTCATCTTTGGCACCGAGCCTCAACGGGTATGGGGTGTGATGCAATACGATCCAGAGTTCAAGACCGATCGGCTTACCTCGGGGGTACTGGACTTTGGCAGAGGAATTTCGATGTTCACGTGTTCCACGCAATTGACGCCTTATCAGCGGGTCCACATCTTTGGAACGGAGGGCTGGGTCGAGATCGAGATACCATTCAATGCCCCGTCCGATCAGCCTTGTAGGATATGGCATCAACGCGGAGTTGAGATTGAGGAAATCGTCTTTGATGTTTGCAACCAGTACACATTACAAGGTGACTTGATGTCGCTTGCGGTGCTTAACGACACGGAGGTGCCGACGCCACTGGAGGATGCTGTGGCCAACATGAGGGTGATCGAAGATGTTGTCCGAAGTACCGAAAGTGGAACTTGGGCCTAGGTTCACATTAGAGTATGCAGTACCGCCTCAATAAGTGTTGGTGTTTATATCTCCGAACCAGTGATATTACTTATGCAAAGAATGGAATGATTCAAATATGAGAAACATATCACGCCGTGAGTTCATTAGGACCGCTGGTTCTGGCGCGTCATTAGCGATAGTAGCACCGGGAGGACTCGCTAAAGCATTTTCCTCAGCGCCCGAATCATCAAGGCATGTCATAGTCATTGGAGCAGGATTAGCTGGTTTAAGTTGCGCTTACGAATTAGATAGGGCAGGTTTTGATGTGACTGTTCTGGAGGCACGGACTTATTCTGGTGGTCGTGTCAGGACCTATCGGGATTCATTCGCTGGTGATCTATCGGCAGAGATGGGTGCTGAATATGTGAATTCTGAGGATGAATATGCTCGGAGGTATGCAAAGAAATTCGGTCTGAAAATTCTTACAGCAAAACTCTACGACGGCATCTTTGTCCGAGGCCGGAAGTACAGGATAATCGATTTCAAGCGGAATCGAACGCGACTTCCCTATGAAGGTGTAGAGGGTGGAAAATTGTTCGCCCAGGAAAGTCGGTACATTCAACATTGGGTTGAGATGATTAAAGAAACGGTGGAGAAGTACGGAATGACCTGTACAAGTTGTCATGCTATCACCGATTCCTTCACCGCAGGTCCACGTTTGGGAATCGAGCGTCTTCCTGAAGAAGTTCTTGCTCTCGATAACATGTCTGTGGCTGATTTACTCAGAAGTGAGGGACGCCAGAAGACATCATAAATTTGTACACTTATACCAACGCAACAGAAAGTACAGGACGGCCTGAGACCTTGTCGGCATTCACATTAGTGCTGAGTCACTATATGGCTGGTGCATTCAATGAAGAGACCGATGAGGGCAGAATCTTAGGCGGAAACGACCAATTACCAAAGAGTTTGGCTAAGACGATAGCATCCAAGATTTACTATCAAAGACCTGTACGACGAATCCACCATGATAACAATGGTGTTGAGGTCTGGTTTGAAGAAGAAGGAAAGCTTAAATCCATGACATCATCACGTCTTGTTATTGCCATGCCATTTAAGGTTCTCCGAGAGGTTGCTATCGAACCTGAATTCTCCGCCGGGAAAATGAAATGCATTCGTGAACTGTCATATGGCCACGTCATGAAGATTGCCATGCAATTCACCAAGAGATTCTGGGACGAACCGGGAAGTCTGGGCCAACGGATTTTTACCGATACACCGCTCCGGCGGGTGTATCACCATTCCGTCGACCAACCTGGCCCCAGAGGGATAATACTATCTTTCACGGCTGGTGAAGACGCAGAAAAGTTAGGAAATATCTCGGAAGAGGAAAGATTAACCATAGCCAAGGATACGGTGAAATCTATATGGAATGAAGCGACACAATACTGGGAGGGAGGCGTAAGCAAATACTGGAATGAAGACCCCTGGATAAAAGGAAGTTACTCATTTCCTGGTATCGGACAGGCGAAAGATTTCATTAAACTCGCCTTTCAGTCGGAAGGCATAGTACACTTTGCTGGAGAGCACACGTCAATCCACAGAGCTTCCATGAACGGAGCTATCGAATCCGGTGTTCGAGCAAACAAGGAAATCCGTAGAGCAGCTGAATAGTATTAACTAAGAAACGGTATTGAAGTTCAATTTTCCCAGATTCATTGCCGTAATCATTCCCTTTTTGATAGTAATAACATTTTCCTCAACACAAAATAATAACGAGAAAGACGGGTCTGGAATTGTGAATCGGGGCGAAAGCCAGGATAATTGGTGGCTAAACCTTCCTCGTCCAGAGTGGAAAGACTTCGAGAGGATTCCACAAGAACAGTCGTGGTATGAAGTCTATAAAATTCTACCAGGAATCATAGCGATTTATGAGCCGGGTCAATTTGAGGAGGTGATCTCATATCTGATTCTCGGTCGGGACAAGGCTTTACTTTTTGCGATTTCCGGGAGCAATGGGAATTTCCTCATATCTTTTCTCCAACGATATTCTGCTGTGCTTTGGATAGCCTCACCTTACTGCCAATGCCGTTCGTAAGAGCCAGTGACTGTTATCTGAAAATCTTTTTAGGGCTGTCATCTTCTTGTCTCTCTTCACAATGTCACTCTGATTCTTGTTATTGGCTGGTCGAACTAACCCTCCTCTTCCGATTACTTCTGTAAGTTTACGTATTCTTAGGGAACCGGACAGCAGACAGAAGAATTAATCAGACCAGTTAGGCGAAACGTGATCCAAAGAATGGGGGCTGGTCATTTGATTCAAATTGATGAAGACTATTCAACAATGAGTGACGACTTCACATACAAAACCTCCCACCCCCGTCCGGTTTTCCACTGAAAGCGTTTTTGGTTAGAAAGCATATCTTGATTTGAACGTGTGTCCCGCTGATTTGTGTCCCGTTATTATCACAAATGAGCGATATTGAACTGATTTGACAAGTTAACAGAGGTTAGATGATTCAGCACAAAAGCAGTGAAGCCCGAGGAGAACATGATGTTCAAGTCGGGCAATCAGTAGTCGGGGCGGCGAGATTCGAACTCGCGACCCCCTGCTCCCAAAGCAGGTGTCCAAACCCGCCGGCAGCCAACTTGACTTCGTCAGCTCAACTTCGAAAGCGTATCCATACAAAGCGTATCCATAATCTGGTACTATTTGACTTTATTTGACTTTGTCTGAAGCAGAAACCAAGGCAGTTTAGGGAGTAATCATA
>JAZGBI010000015.1:0-45000 GCA_036476315.1 Candidatus Neomarinimicrobiota bacterium
TATCTTCTGAGCGACATGAAGAAGGCGGACATTCTGAAGAAAGCCGGATCCGATGTTCGAGAATTGATCTCAGGTCTTGAATATCAGATCGAGCGCTTCAGTGAAATCGGTCTTTCTCTCTCGAAAGAAAAGGACATGAACAAGGTTCTGGAAATGATCATTGATGAAGGTCGCCGCATTACTCACGCCGACGGAGGAACGCTCTACATGATGATCGATGACGGTACCCGTCTGAAATTTGAGATCATGCAGACGGCATCGAAGAATATCCGGTTCGGTGGGACGGCTCCGGATCCCGTTCCCGAGACAATCTATCCTATTAAACTTCATGATCAGGAAACGGGAGAGCCCAACTATCAAATGCTCTCGGCCTATGTGGGTCTCACGGGCGAAACGATGAATATTGAGGACGCATACGAAGCGGAAGGTTTCGATTTTTCGGGAATGAAAGCCTTTGATCAGAAGAATGATTACCGGTCCAAGTCCTTTCTCACCGTTCCCCTGAAAAATCATCTGGACGAAATCCTTGGTGTGATCCAGCTCCTCAACGCCCAGGATCCGGATTCAGGTGAAATTGTCCCATTCTCCCAGGACAAACAGCGGTTGGTGGAATCGCTCTGCAGTCAGGCCGCCGTTACTATTACGAACAAACAGTTGATCAGACAACTCGAAGAACTGTTCGAATCATTCATTCAGGTAATTGCGGCTGCCATTGATGCCAAATCACCCTATACTGGGGGTCACTGTCAGCGCATCCCCGTTATCACCAAGATGCTCGCGGAGGCTATCAACAAGACAAAAGAAGGTCCGTACGCAGAGCTATACTTTGACGACGACGCCATGCGGGAATTGTTGATCTCCGCATGGCTGCACGACACGGGAAAGGTGGCTACCCCCGTCCACGTGGTGGATAAGTCCACCAAACTGGAGACCATTTACGACCGAATTCACGATGTGACATCTCGATTCGAGATACTTAAACGGGACGAAGAAATCCGGTTTATGAAGGAGAAACAGAGGCTGCAAAGTGAGGGGAAGGGCGACGAAGTAGCCGGACTTGAAAAACGATTCCGTGGGCGATTGGCACAGCTAGAAGACGATCGTGACTTCCTTGAGGAGGTAAACATCGGGGGAGAGTTCTTTTCACCGGACAAAAAGGCGCGTGTTGAAAAGATTGCGGGGTACAAGTGGCAATTCAATGGGGAAACACGGAATTTCCTTACAGATGAAGAGGTGAACAATCTCTCCATCTCCAAGGGCACCCTGACGCCTGAAGAACGGAAGATCATCAACGACCACATGGTAGTTACCATTGACATGCTGGAGAAACTCCCATGGCCCAGGAATCTTGAAGACGTACCTTTCCACGCCGCTGCTCACCATGAAAAGCTGGATGGCACTGGATACCCGAAAGGGTTGAACCACCAGGAACTTCCCGTTCAACCCAGGATCATGGCTATCGCCGATATCTTCGAAGCTCTCACCGCCAACGACAGACCGTACAAGAAGGGGAGGACAGTCTCTCAGAGCATCAAGATCATGACGTTCATGCGAAACGATTACCATATTGATCCGGACATTTTCGAGATTTTTCTCAAGGAGAAGGTCTACGAAAAGTACGCCCGGGAATACCTGCCTCCCGAGCAGATTGACAAGGTTGAGGTCTAGTCCTCTCAATCTTCCGACTGCTGCCGGGCAGTTCCCACTAGGTCTCTTTTCTAACTCCCTGACCAGGGCAAATGCGAAATCCTTAGCTTCTGAGTCATGACTCCCGACGTGCTCTTTTTTCTTTTCTTGCTGGGACTGGTCCTGGTTGTCCTTGCGAGGGAGGTATTTCCCATAGACGTTACGGCTCTCGCATTCATGGCCATTCTCCTGGTTGGGGGATACCTGGACATTTCGGAGGCGATTTCGGGGTTCAGCAACAAGGCTGTCTTGACGGTAGCTGCCATGTTCATCCTGAGCCAGGCCCTGACAAAAACGGGCTTTCTCGAGGTGTTGGTGGCGCAGTTGGAACGCCTTGGCGGTGGGAGAAAGACCGTGGGGATTTTTATCTTTTTGATGGCCACCAGTCTTATCTCCGGCTTCATCAACAATACGGCCGCCGTGGCGATCTTTATCCCCCTGGCTCTTCAGCTTTCCGCCAGGTTCCGCCTGTCTCCTTCTAAGATCTTGATTCCTCTTTCCTACGCGGCCATATGCGGGGGCACTCTCACCCTTATCGGCACATCCACCAATCTTCTCGTGAACTCTATGGTCGAAACCCACGGTTTCCCGGCCCTTCGTATGTTTGAGTTTGCGAAGATGGGATTAATCTTTCTCCTTGTGGGGACCGTCTACAGTATCTGGGTGGCACCCAGGCTTCTCAAGCCCCGCGCCGGCGTTTCCTCTCTCACTAGAAACTACAGTATGTCCCCTTACCTAACGGAATTCAGAGTGGCGGAAGCATCGCCTCTTATCGGTTCCACCTGCCTGGAGAGGGGTGTCAACGAGAATTACGACATTACGATCCTTTCTATCATCCGTGACGGGACCCGGCATGACACCAACATTCGCAATACGAAACTTCAGTATGGCGATATCCTCCTGGCCCGGGGTACCCTCAACAACTTTGTTCGCTTCCGGGAGGAGGAAAAAGTGCTCCTGCTTACCGACGTGAAAATGAGTCAGTCAGAATTGGCCGGACAGGAGAGTGTCGTTGTGGAGGGGCTCGTGACACCCGGATCGAGCCTGATAGGGAAAAACTTGAAAGAGGTCGATTTCCGGAACAAGTTCGGGGCTTTCGTTCTCGCCATCCGGCGAGAGGGGAAAACTCTCAGGGAAAGAATTGCCCATATTGTTCTCCACTTCGCGGATACCCTGTTGATTCATGTTGCCAGATCCAGGTTGAATTCTCTGGCCGATTCCCGGGACTTCGCCATTCTACAGGAACACGACATCCGGCTCCACAAAGTGCGGTTCTGGTGGCTGGCCATTGTCCTCATTCCCCTGATTATGATAGTGGCGGCTGCAGGAATCGTGGACATTCTTCAGGCGTCCCTGATCGGGGTTGTGATACTGCTGATCTTGCGCAGCATCACGATTAATGAGTCGTATGAATCTATCAACTGGTCGGTCATTGTCATGATGGCCGCCTTTATCCCGGCGGGCATCGCCATGGAAAAGACGGGAACCGCCGCACTGATGGGCAACGCCATCGCCGGCCTGGGACAGTCCTTCCCCGACACTCTAGCCCCTTATGCTGTTCTGTCCGCAACATACCTCATTGCCGTACTCCTGACTTCCATCATGTCGAACAACGCGGCGGCCATCGTCCTCTTTCCCATTGCAGTGGATGTCGCCATGCATCTCGGGGTTGACTCCAGGCCGTTCATCTTTGCCATCTGCTTCGGCGCCTCCACCTGCTTCATGACTCCCCTGGGATACCAGACCAATTTGATGGTCTACGGGCCCGGTCAATACCGTTTCAGTGACTTCGTGAGAGCGGGAGCACCACTGAACCTTGTGCTGTGGATACTCGCGTCGATCCTTATTCCAGTTTTCTGGCCCTTTCACTAACCCTGGATGCTTGATGGCTAGAATCGCCCCATCCATATTGTCATCGGACTTTGCCAATCTGGAGGGAGCTCTCGACCTATGCCGGAAAGGGGGAGCAGATCAGATTCACGTGGATGTCATGGATGGTCATTTCGTTCCGAACCTCACCATCGGCCCCGTAGTGGTGAAGGATATCCGGAAGGCCACCAGCCTGCCCCTGGACGTTCACCTGATGATCGAGAACCCTGAACGGTTCATTCCGGAATTCGTAAAGGCGGGTTCCGATTTCATCACCGTTCATGCCGAAACGTGCCCGAATCTTGAAGAAACAATTCGGCTCATCAAAGGGCATGGAGTCAGGGCCGGCATCACCCTCAAGCCGGGGACCCCTCTGGAATCAATCGCGAATGACCTTTCCTCGGTCTCCCTCGTTCTGGTCATGTCCGTGGAGCCGGGATTTGGGGAGCAGGAATTCATTCCCGGATCTCTGAACCGGATTGAAAAGCTGAGAGAGATTCTTCAAGGGGTTTCTCCGAAAAAGAGACCGGAAATATCAGTGGACGGGGGGATAAAGCTCCAGAATGCCAAAGCGGTGATCGATGCTGGAGCGGATATCCTGGTTTCGGGGTCGGGTGTATTTGGAACCGAGGATCCTGTGGCCACCATTAAAGCTTTCAAGGAAGTCAAATAGTCTGAAAGGCAAGGAGAATATGACTATCTATCTCGGCTCCGATCACGCCGGATTTGAGCTCAAGGAGACCATCAAAACATTCTTGGAAGAAAAGGGTTTTGAAATTGAGGACAAGGGAGCTTTTTGGTACGATGCCGAAGACGACTACCCAGATTTCATCAGGCCCGTTGCGGAGGCCGTGGCGCTGGATCCAGAGAGCCGCGGCATTATTCTTGGGGGATCCGGCCAGGGAGAAGCCATGGTGGCTAACCGCGTTACCGGCATTCGGGCCGCCGTCTACTACGGAGGTCCTGATGACGTTGTAAAACTTTCCCGGCAGCACAACAATGCCAATATCCTGTCCCTGGGAGCACGATTTGTGGGGAGTGAGTTCGCCGTAAAGGCTGTGGAAATGTGGTTGGGAACCCCCTTTGACGGAGGACGGCACGACCGGCGCACAAAAAAAATTGACTGAAATAATGATCTATAGTGATGCTCTCCTCTTTGCCCTTTCCAAATCTTCCGGCGTATTTATGTTTATGAATAATTCATCTCTATTGAGAAAGTCCAGCCTTCTCGATTTTGACCGGCTGATGAGGCTGTAGAGGGCGTAGTCTTTCTCTTTAATCATCTTACGGCATGTGGGGACCAGAGACCGGTGATAGAATGCGCAGGTCGGCTCCATTCCCCGGCCTGCTTCTGGCACGATGATCTGATAGTCCTTTGAAACAGCGCTCCACAGGTCCCGGATAACCGTCTCATCAACCAGAGGCAAATCACAGGATAGGATGAAATTCCATTCTGTGCTCGTCGCCGCCAGGGCAGTGTGGACTCCCGAGAAAGGAGAAGCGATGGGCAAACTATCATAAATGCTCGGTTTTCCCGTTGACTCCCCGATTCTTTTCGTTACACAGTTCGTCTCCTTGAAAAGGGGATCCAGGAGGTCCCACGCCCGGCCCAGGAGGGTGGTGCCCTCAAACCCGGCCTTCCATTTCGGTGATCCGAACCTTTCAGACTTTCCTCCTACCAGAATAAATGCTGACGCGTAAATTACCATCGGGTACTAACTATGCATTATGCAAGGATATGACGGTCCACAATCGCTAAGGAGATTCCCCATTATGCGCAGAAATGTCAAGGAAAAGTGAACTATTGATGCTGACCCGCATTTCTCACCACCCAATCTACTGCAACGGAGTATATGCTTACGACCAGGGCGTCCCGATAGCTATCGGGATGTACTCGACGTACTGTCTAGTACGGCTCCGTCAATTCTTCTGCGTAGGCCTTGTATTCACAAACATCTCCTTCCCGACGCATCGGGACTACGATTTATGGTGAGAAAAGCGGGCTAATCAATTCTGGGAATGTAACATGACAAAAATTCAAGAAGATCAATTTCTCGATTGCCGAGGACTGAACTGCCCCCTGCCCATCTTGAAGACCAGCAAGGTGATATCGGATATGCGGAAGGGTGAAATAGTGAAGATGGTGTCAACAGACCAGGGTTCCATTAGCGACGTGGATGCGTTCACTCGACGCACCGGTCACAAGCTTCTGGACAGTGAGGCCGGAGATGGAGAATATATTTTTTACATTCGGAAGGTCTGAGGAACCCAGGAAGGCGGAGACCCGGCGAATGGAATGGTAACCGTAGTGGGAGGTCATGATGAAAACGAAGAAGAGGAGTAGTGAGCCGAAGCGGCTGGCTCTCGTTGCGTCCAGGGGGACCCTCGATTGGGCGTACTCACCATTTATTCTCGCGTCTACTGCCGCTGCCATGGAGATGGAAGTGGCTATGTTTTTCACATTCTACGGGCTTACGCTTCTTAAAAAAAAGATTGAAGCAAAAGTCGCCCCTCACGCCAATCCGGCCATGCCCATGAGAATTCCTTTCGGTCCTCAAGGACTTCAGAATATCCAATGGCCCGTCCCAAATCTTCTGTCGACGAATCTTCCCGGATTCGAGACTGTCGCCACGTCACTCATGAAGCAGGCATTCCGGAAGAACGGGGTGGCTACTGTGGAAGAATTGCGTGACATCTGCCTGGAATCCGGAGTAAGGCTCATCGGCTGTACCATGACCATGGATGTGTTCGGGATCAACAAAGACGATTTCATTGAAGGTGTTGAACTGGGAGGTGCCGCGACTTTTCTGGAATATGCGGCAGATGCGGATATTCAACTTTTCATCTGATCCAACCCCATCGATCCGCATAAGAGGCTTTTTAGGCTGCGAGTCAGTAATTATATTTAATCAAAGACCTGCATGGCGATTTTATGAGGTCTCCAAGCCGAAGCACCTAAGTTCCGACCTTTGGGATATGGTGTAAGGCCGGTACGGTCCCGGAGGAAACGCCGGGACTAGCTCCCGCTTTGGAAGGAGACTTGACGTGACTGTTCTTGGTAAACGCCCTTATCAGCCCCAACCCACGACCAAAGGCAGAATCTCCGTTCATCCCGAAGGAGATCATATCATTGACCAACACGGTCGCCTGTTTGACTATGTGCGAATAGCCGTCAACGAACGGTGTAACCTCCGCTGCATCTACTGTCTGCCGGAGGAGGGAATCGACTTCCTTCCCAGTGAGCAACTCCTCACTTCACAGGAAATCATCAGAATCGTTCACATCCTTGCTCAACTCCAGGTGACCAAGGTTCGTTTCACCGGAGGGGAACCCCTTCTTCGCAAAGATATGGCTCACCTTGTTTCCCAGGCGTCGATAACCCCCGGAATTGAGTCCGTCCATATAACGACAAATGGACTCCTTCTGAGTGAGTACGCAAACGATCTTTATAAGGCGGGGCTTCATGGAATCAATATCAGTCTTGACACGATGGACCGACAGAAATTCCTGAAGATCACGCGAAGCGACTGTCTGGACAAGGTTCTTGAGGGTCTGAATCTCGCGCTGTCGTTACCGTTCCCCAGCGTGAAAGTGAACGTGGTTGTCATGAGAGATTTCAATCATGAAGAGATCGGAGACTTTGTGGAATTGACCCGTGATAACCGCCTTACGGTTCGTTTCATAGAGCTCATGCCGTTTGACGCTCATCAAATATGGAAAACGGGGAAATTCTTCGGGGCTGAAAAAATCCTGGAATACCTGAGTGGACTCTATCCTCACATGGATGAGGAAGAAGGAAGCGTCACTGAGGAGCACGTCTATCGTATCCCGGGCCACGAAGGGAAATTCGCCGTAATACCCTCTTTCACCCGCAGCCTGTGCGAAGGGTGCAACCGGATCCGCCTCACCGCGGACGGCAAGATCAGGAACTGCCTCTATTCCGATAACGAGTTTGATGTGAAAAAATTGGCTCGTCAGGGCGATTCCCATGAGAAAATCGCCGATCTGTTCAAACGGGCCATGTGGACAAAACTGAAAGATGGATGGGAAGCCCAGCACCGTGGAAATCACCTTCGAGAAAGTATGACGCAAATTGGAGGCTAAGGCCTAATTGATTATTGACTATTGGCAATTGACAATTGAAGAATTATTCAAGTTAAGGGGCTGGAGTAACGTAATTCAACGTTGATTCCTTCGTCGTGGTGAAAAAAAGTTCAAAGAATAGTTTTTCACATCTTGACAAAACGGGAAACGTGCGGATGGTGGATGTTTCCGGCAAAAGGAGATCATCCCGAGTGGCGAGGGCGGAGGGATACGTCAGTATGCAGAGGACGACGCTCGATGCCCTTCAAAGTGGTGAAACTCCCAAGGGGAACGTCCTCACGACGGCCAAGATCGCCGGGATTCAGGCTGCCAAGGGGACCGCTCATATTATCCCACTCTGCCATCCCCTGGACCTTTCGTGGGTGGAGATGGAGTTTACTCTACAACAGGATCGGATCCGCATCGATTCGGAGGTGAAGACGAAGGATGCGACGGGTGTGGAGATGGAGGCTCTGACAGCCGTTTCGGTGGCGGCTTTAACCATTTATGACATGTGCAAGGCAATGGACAAAAAGATGACGATCACCGGTATTCGATTGTTGGAGAAAAAAGGGGGAAAGTCCGATTATCCTACCGACTATCGTCCCCGGGTGGGGATTATCGTAATCTCGGACACTGTCCACGCCGGAAAAAGTGATGACGTGTCAGGGGATATCTTGAAGGTGGAATTCAGGGGATCGGGATGTCAGGTGGATCATTCCGCTATCCTCCCAGATGGATCGGAGGATCTTGAAGAGACGATCGGTTCGTGGATTGATAAGGGGGCAGAGCTCATTATCACCTCCGGAGGGACCGGCGTGGGTCCTAGGGATCTAACCATTCCGGTCGTGGAGAAATTGTTTGACTCGCGTCTTCCTGGAGTGGAGCAAGCCCTTCACGCCTACGGGCGGACCCGGGTCGGTACAGCCATGCTTTCGCGTCTGGCGGCGGGCACCGTTAAGAGTGCTCTGGTCATCTGCCTTCCTGGGAGTCCGGGCGCCGCCCGGGATGCATTGAAAGTCCTGATCCCCTCAATTTTCCACGCCTACCCTGTTATGGAGGGGAAAGGTCACGCCGGCCTTGAGTCTGACTGACGTGAATCCGGACATCATTTTACCCTTTCTGTTCATCATTGTCTCCATGCTCTATTCCAGTGTCGGTCTGGGAGGAGGATCTTCCTATACGGCCCTGATGGCCATCTTTGGGATGAAGCATGAGTTGATTCCCACCATTTCCCTGGCATTGAATCTCGTGGTAACATTCATAGGGATGATAGCATTCTGGAGGGGAGGGCACCTGAATTTCAGGCTTATTCTTCCGTTTGTTGTTACCTCAGTCCCCATGTCCTACGTTGGGGGAGCAGTTCGCCTCCCTGAGGAGGTCTTCTTCTGGCTACTCCTGGTGACGTTGGTGTTAGCGGCGGCGCGGCTTTATCTTGTGAACGATCTGACGCTTCGAATTCATTTGGACCGCCGCCAGAGCCTCGCACTCTCACTGCTCATCGGTGCACTCCTCGGTTTCGTGGCAGGGACCGTTGGGATCGGAGGAGGAATCTACCTGGTTCCTCTCATCATTCTTTTCGGCATGTCGACGGAAAAGGAGGCGGCTGCTGCGGGGACGGTTTTCGTCTGGGTTAATTCTGCGGCGGGTTTCATTTCGCGTGTCCAGAGGGGAGCCTTCAGTGGTGCCACTTTTTTTCCCATGGTGGGGGCGGTGGTTCTTGGAGGATTGCTGGGATCCCACCTGGGGGCAGAGCGATTCAGCCCGAAGATGGTTCAACGACTTCTGGGAATTGTCATCCTTGCGGCGATTTTCTATCTCATGAGGAAGATTATTTGATTTCAGTCCCCGAGGCGCAACAGATCATCCGAGATGCCGCCCCGGAACCAGAAGTGGAATCGGTTCCGTATGACCGGTTCTCAGGCCGGGTACTTGCTGAAGAAGTTCGGGCAAGTTTCCCGCACCCTCGCTTCGACAATTCTGCCATGGATGGTTTTGCGGTCAGATGGAGGGACACACGGAGTGCCTCGAGAAAAAAATCAGTCAGCCTGAGAATGAAGGGGGAAATCTCGGCGGGAACGGTTCCAGCTATTGATGTGGTGAGGGGTGAGTGTGCACAGGTGATGACGGGAGCTCCCATTCCCCCGGGTGCCGACGCAGTGGTCAGGGTGGAAGATACGAGCGGCTTTGACTCAAGACGTGATGTGGAGTTCTATAGACCCGCCAGGGCCCGGGAAAACATTCGTTTCAGAGGCGAAGAAATTGAGAAGGGGGAAACCGTGGTCCCGGTGGGGAGACGGTTGGGTGCAGCGGAAACAGGTACCCTTGCGACATTCGGATACGCAGAGGTAGAAGCGTACCGTAAACCCAAGGTGGCGATCTTCGCCACGGGTGATGAACTCAAGAGCCCCGGTGAACCTCTCCGTCCAGGTGAAATCTATGATTCGAATCTTCCGGTTATGAGGAGTCTTGTGGACAGGGTGGGGGCGGAGCTTGTGGTTGAGGAAGAAATTGGGGACAATCCTGCCAAGCTGAAGCAGTTCTTTGAACGCGCACTTTCCCTATCCGATGTGATCCTTTCCTCCGGGGGCATTTCCATGGGTCGTTACGATTTTGTGCGCGCCGTGCTTGCGGATATGGGTTTGCGCGAGCGTTTCTGGGGCGTATCTCAGAAGCCGGGGAAGCCACTGTTTTTCGGAACCATGGAAAAGATTCTGGTATTCGGTCTCCCGGGCAATCCCGTTTCTGTATTCATCTGTTTCATGGAATACGTGTGGCCCACCTTCGAACGCTGTATGGGGCTTGAACCTCAGCGAAAACTGGAGGCGGTTCTCTCGGAACCCTTCCCGAGAGATCCCGTGATGCACCGGTTTCTTTTCGGCAACTTCTGGACGGATAGGGGCATTGTCAAATGTGCGCCGACGAAAAAGCTCGGGTCTCACATGCTCACCTCGGCAGTGGGCGCCAACGCCATCCTCGAATCGGGTCCCGGGAAGGATCATTTTAAGGAAGGTGATCGGATCAAGGTCTCCCCTCTGCCGTGGGAGTCCATGGGGAATCAGTCATGACGGACACAATTTCCGTCAAATTGGTCTGCCATTCCGTTGTGAAGCACGCTCTGGGGTCCGGAGAACTGGAGGTTCGGCTTCCTGTTGACGCAACGGGCGCGGATCTGGAAAAGCACATTCGGGAGATGGCTGGAGGACGGCTGGAAAATGTTCCCTTTCGACTGGCGGTCAATCGGACATTCGTTTCAAGAGACGTAGTTTTGTCGCAAGGGGATGAGGTGTCTTTAATCCCACCCATGCAGGGAGGGTGATGTGGTCATAGCCGAAATCATTGACGGGGAGATTACTCCTTTTCCAAGCGAGGATTCCCGGACATCGGATGGTGCGGAACTGGTTTTCAATGGCCGGGTACGCAACGTCGAGGGGGAAAACGCAATTATGGCCCTGGAATACGAGCAATACGAAGGAATGGCTGCCCGGGAGCTTCAAGTCCTGGCCGAGGAAGCGGAGGGGAAGTTCCCCATCCACGACCTTTTTTGCCGTCACCGCGTTGGCGAGGTGCCTGTTGGAGAGGTATCCATGCATGTATCGATCTGGTCCGAACATCGAACGGAAGCATTGGAAGCCATTACCTGGTTCCTATCGGAACTCAAGAGCCGGGTTCCCATCTGGAAGTGGGCCGTTCTTCCGGACGGGCAAAAATTACCCTCTGAATCGCCGACTCACCCCGTGGGCAGTCCGGTTCGGTGATCGCCAACTTAATATACTGGATTACCGAGAGACGGTGGCTCTTTGTCGCCTTCGCCACTGGTGCTCTCCTTTTCCTTCTTCCCCCTCCTTCCGGTCTTTCCATGGCAGGTTACCGGACCCTTGTCATTGTGGTGGTTGCCTTGGTGCTCATCGTCTTTGAGCCTATTCCTCTTCCGGCCGTAGCCATGTTAATTCTGGCGTTCGAAGTGATTTTCGGGATCGCCTCACCGGACATGGTAGCAAAATCGTTTATGAGTGATGCCGTTTTTTTCATCATGGGATCTTTGATGTTGGCAGTATCCATCGTGAAGCAGGGTCTTGATACCCGGCTTGCTTTGGGGATCATACGCCTTACGGGGAATAAGACCTGGAAGCTGGTAGCCGGTTTCACAACTATTTCTGCCCTCCTGTCATCCTTCATCGGCGAGCACACTGTCGCGGCCATGTTGCTGCCGGTAGCTTTGACCCTTATCCACTACGCAGACAGAGACCCCAGGAAAGTGACCGGTCTCACTTCACTTCTGCTCTTTTCTATCGCATACGGCAGCACCATCGGATCCATAGGGACACCATCGGGCGGCGGCAGAAATGTCATCATGCTGGAATATTGGTCCCAGTTTGGCATTCACAGTATTACCTATCTGGAGTGGATGAAATACGCCTATCCCATACTCCTTTTTGAAATTCCCCTGACTGTCCTCATCCTCTGGTGGACATTCAAGCCTGAGAAGAAGATACTGGACACCGGTGTAAGAAAACTGGTGGTCAAAGTAGCGAAGAGCGGAAGGATGACGGCCAGGCAAATCTTGGCCATCTTCGTATTCGTATTGATTTTTCTGGGCTGGGTTTTTCTGAGCGACTCCATCGGCCTCGGAATTGTAGCCTTGATTGGTGTATTCCTCTATTTGGCACTGGGACTTGTGGAATGGGAGGACCTGAACAGAAACACGAACTGGGGTGTCATTGTTCTCTTCGGGGCCGCCATTTCCATGGGCTTCCAGATGAGGCAGACGGGTGCTGCCATGTGGATCGCGCACCTCACGGTTGATGGACTGAGTTCGGTCATTTCCAATCTACCGGCCATAAGAGGAACGGTGGCCGTTGTTCTCACGACTGTTCTGTCCAATCTAATGAGCAGTTCGGCTACCGTTGCGATGATTGGGCCCATCGTACTCAATATGGGAGGTGACCCGGTCGTAATGGGCTTTACCACGGCGATTTCTTCTGCTTTTGGCTACTTTACCGTTGTTGCTGCGCCGGCCTGTATGATCGTCTATTCGTGCGGATTGCTCAGAGCGGTGGAATTTGTAAAGGCGGGCTGGAAGATGGCTCTCATGTCCATCGTGGTTCTCATTCTAGTCTCGCAACTATGGTGGCCCCTGTTACGTTAATTGTCTTGGATTCGAGGAGAAAAATTGGCATAATTTCTCCGGAATGGTGAAAAGATCGTGAAATTCTTAGTGGGAATCGGAAGCAAGGAGTATTCGGAGCCAACTCTCAATATCGGGTCCCGCATTGCCAAATCCTTTGGTGCAGACCTGAGTGTTGTTTACGTAGGGCCAAAACCGAAGCAGATCCATGAGGGGCGCATCAATCTGGTTCGTGACGCCCTGGCGAACTGGGAAATATACCATCCGGGAATTGAAATCCTGAAGTGGGCATTTGACTACTTGCACGATTCAAGTTTCCTTGAGGAGAAAGAAGAGATAGATGTCTTTCACCCTGAGAATATGGTGGAAGAGAAAGGACGGTTCCGGATGGTCCTGCCGGCGAGGTACGGACAAACTATCAGTTTGATCCTGAGGGAGGGAGATATCATCGGTGAGCTGCGACGGGAATGCAATCAGGATGACTATACGCTCACTATTATTGGTGGAAGCAAAAAGAGGCGCATGGCCCACAACTTAATCCAGTACATTCCCACTTCCGTTCTTGTTAGTGAGAATGTTGATCTGTCGAGGGAGTACAAAGTGCTCCTGTGTGTGGATGATTCGGAGGCGACGAAACGGGCCGTTCGGTTCGGTGCCACGATAGCCCAAAATCTCGAAATGGCCGTGGAACTCCTCACTGTGTCGAAAACCACGCACTTCGGTTCCGGGTACCGGGGTGCCGCTAGGTCCGCTGCGCGCTACCTCGATTCCAAAAACATAACCTACAATCAACAGTTCCTCACCGGAGATCCTGTAAGGACGTTTGTGAAAGTGGCCGGTGACGATCACATCATTGTCATGGGACTGTCCACCCAGTCACCCCTTAAGAAATTCTTTGTGGGAAGCAAACCCATCAAAACGCTGGAACTGGGTAACTGTCCGATTCTGGTGGTTCGATAGATAATTGCGTGCGGCACAGGAATCTCCATTCATGGGATGTTTCAGTCGCCGAGGCGAAACAGATTCAGGAGAGGCTCCGGCAGAAAGTCGTGATCTCACCCCTGACCGGCACGATTGATTATGTTGCTGGTGCCGACGTCTCGTTTGACAGGGGTTCCAACGTAGTTCATGCGGCCATCGTTGTCCTTCAGTTTCCTGATCTTTCCATCGTTGAAAAAAAGGGAGCTACCGAAGTTGTGGATTTTCCATACGTGCCGGGCCTTCTCGCTTTCCGGGAGGGTCCTCCGGTGCTCAGTGCATGGGAAAAATTGAAGAAGAAACCAGATGTCATCCTGTTCGATGCTCACGGTTTTGCGCATCCCCGAAGATTTGGATTGGCCTGTCACCTGGGAGTCATTCTGGATGTTCCCTCAGCCGGTTGTGCAAAGAGCGTGCTGGTTGGGAGCTATTCGGAACCAGGATTGACAGCTGGTGAGTTTTCACCTCTTCTGGACGGAGGTGAGGAAGTGGGAGCTGCTGTCCGGACCCGGGACGGCGTGAGCCCCGTCTTTGTCACTGTAGGTCACCGTGTGGATCTTGCGAGCGCCATAAAGCTTGCACTCAACTGCGTCAAGGGTTTCAGGGTACCCGAACCTACCAGGCAGGCACACCTGGCCGTGAACATTCTCAGAAGAGGGGATGATCTGAAAAATGGCGATGAAAGCCAGCTAGACATGTTTTAACGTTCAGGAGGATTTTCTATGTGTCGGTTCCTTGCATATAAGGGCGCGCCCATCTTGATGGATAAACTTCTCTATAGGCCTGAGAACTCACTGATTCATCAAAGTTACGGCGCACGGGAGCGGGCGGAGCCGTTGAACGGGGACGGTTTCGGTGTGGGATGGTACATGCCCGAGATTGATCCCGAGCCAGCGGTATTTCTCTCCATTCAGCCTGCCTGGAACAACGCGAATCTGAAATATCTCTCCCCAAAAGTCCTTTCGGCCTGCATTCTCGCCCATATTCGGGCAGCTACTTCTGGCGATGTCTCGGAAGCGAATTGTCACCCGTTTCATTACAGGAATTTGCTCTTTATGCATAACGGATCCATCGGGGATTTTCGGATAATCAAGCGGGCTCTCAGGATGCGTCTTTCGGACGGCATTTATGATTGGATCAAAGGCGAGACGGACTCTGAGCACTTTTTCGCTCTCTTTCTGGAACACCTTTACGGGAAGAAGGACAGCTACACCCGGGACGATCTGATTAAGTCCCTTATCACTGCGGTTGAGGAAATCCTTGGACTTCTTGACGAACATGGTATTTCCCGACCCTTCTTTCTGAATTCAGTCCTTACGGATGGTGAGACTGTCCTTGCCACGCGATACGTGTCGGATTCAAGTCTCGAACCCCATTCCCTGTATCATTCTAAAGGCGGTCGATTTGAATGCATAGAGGGCGTTTGCCGTATGAGCGAAGGAGACCCTTCGGAACATGCCGTTCTCATTGTCTCTGAGAAATTGACAGATATTGACGAAGACTGGCACAAGGTCCCTCCCAATCACATGGTGGTAGTTGACAGTGAATTATCCATATCTATAGTTCCCATGGTCGTCTGAGGAGGATTTACGTCGTGTTTCCCTGGAGACCCGAAACGGTTCATCCCCTGTTTGTCCATTTTCCCATCGCGCTGCTTTCCACAGGATGGTTATTCGATGTGATGGGTACATTCCTCAAGAAACAGTCCCTGCGTGACTCCGGATGGTGGTGTCTCGTTTTTGGTGTTGTTTCGACTCTGTTCACTATTCCCACCGGATTCCTGGCAGACAGAGTTACCGGTCACATGGCTGACCCGTTTCCCCTTTACAACACTCACGGCGTCCTTCAGATAACCTCATCGGTACTGTTCTTGATTCTCCTGGTGTGGAGATGGAAAGCTCAATGCAGACTTCCAGAAAAACCCCTTCTCTATTTGTACTTCGGAATCGGAGGTCTTGCTGTCGTCCTTTTGTTCTACGGCGGACATCTGGGTGCCCAGCTGGCGGGAGAGATTTGACACTCTGGTAGAATCATCCACAGGATCTTCCAAAGGATCTTGAGATGAGATTCGCCTCGAAGACACAAGAAGACAAGGTGTTAGAGTGTTCAGGTGTTCGGGTATGGGGAGATTGGCCGGTTCTCGAACACTCGACCAGTCAGGCTGTGATCATTATAGTGTCTTTGCGAAGTTACCAGCCTGCTCTCTCGAGAGCTCGGGAGCTGCCAGGGAGGGCTGGCAGGGCGGCTGATGAATAGAATGAAACCGGATCATATTCTCTGTCATTATGCTGAGATCGGTCTCAAAGGCGGGAACCGCCGGTTCTTTGAGAAAAGACTCAAAGAAAACATCAAAGAGGCCCTGAAAATTCAGTGCCCTGAAAGTTACGAATACGTAAAACGGATACGCGGTCGAATTCTCATACAGCTGACGGATAAAGGAAAGAGGTCCCTTGATGAAATCGAGCCTGTGCTGGGAAACACCTTCGGGATCGCCTATTTCGCATTCGCCCGTCTGTCGGAACAGGAGATGGAAAGTCTGAAGCGGGATTCCCTGGAGGTGTTGTCTGGATTGCAGTTTGATTCCTTCCGCGTGACGGCTCGACGGGGAGACCAAAGCATACCTTTCGGCACTCAGGACGTGAATGAGAAAGTGGGTTCCTTTATCGTGGAGAATCTCGGGAAAAAGGTAGACTTGAGCAATCCCGATGTAGCCTGCCACATCGATCTAGTCCAAAGGTATGCGTTTATTTACACGAAAAAAATAGCCGGCAGGGGAGGTCTCCCTGTTGGGATTAGCGGAAAGGTGGTAGCCATGGTTTCAGGTGGCATCGATTCACCGGTGGCGACATATTACGCCATGAAACGAGGTGCCCATGTGGTCTTTCTCCACTTTCATTCAGTCCCCTACACCAGCCGGGCGTCCATCGACAAGGTAAGGGAAGTGGTGGATATGCTGAAGAAGTTTCAGCCGAGGTCTAGGCTTCTCCTGGTCAAGTTTGCCCCCATTCAGAAGGAAATCATGCTCAAGACGGCGGCCAGGTTCCGTGTCATACTCTACCGCCGGCTTATGTTTCGCATCGCAGAAGCTATTGCCAAAAGGGAAAACGCCCATGCCATCGTGACGGGGGAGTCGCTGGGACAGGTGGCTTCCCAGACGCTTGAAAATATGGAAGTAATCGAGCATGTGGTCAAGATGCCGATTCTTCGGCCCCTTGTAGGCTTTGATAAGCAGGAAATCGTGGACATGGCAAGGGATCTCGGGACGTATGAGATTTCCATTCAACCGGATCAGGACTGCTGCTCCCTGTTCCTTCCCAAACGGCCCTCCACCGGTGCCAGACTTGAGGACGTGGAGAAAACTGAAGAAGCTCTCGATATTGACATGCTGGTTGATGCCGCACTGGACGATTTGGAGCATTCCGGAATTAAGGAGTCCCGGTCAGAGGAAGAGACAGTCTGAGTCCTCCGCGGACTCCTTATCAGATCCATGAAACCTTGATCCGGTGTATACGTTAACATAATTTCCAGTAAAATGTGTACCCTGAACGTCAGATTCCAGCAGCATGCCGACTATCCCCTTGTGGTCATTGCCAACCGGGATGAGTTTTACTCGAGGCCGAGTGTTCCCCCCTTGGTGATGTCAGAAGATCCCGCCATATTTGCACCGAGGGATCTTGAAGCGGGGGGGACCTGGTTCGGTATCAACCAATGGGGATTGGTGGCGGCGGTCACCAATGTATGGCTCACTCTTCCAAATGAGTCTCAGGGGCCCGCGATTCAAGCCACGCGATCCAGGGGCTTGTTGACGCTTGATGTGCTTAACTGCGAGAAACTGGGACAGATTTCTGATCTCATTCAACAGAGAATTCGTGACGATACGTACGATTACTTTAACCTTCTTGCGGCATCCGCCGCAGGCGCGACCGTTTTCACCCATGCTGGAGAACTTCGGGAGTATCCCCTTTCAGAAGGCTCTGCCACCATTTTGAATGCACCGTTCTCACCGGACCGACCGGAAGAGGCTGTTCTTCCCTCCCTGTCCGGAGACGAAAAACTGTCTGAGGGGTGGCTTACGGAAATCAGGCGTCTTCTGGCAAGGCATCCTGACATTTGCAAGCACAGTAGTGTCTTTGGAACACGATCCTCGCAAGTTTTGGCGCTTGGGCGACGATCACAAGACGGCGATGAATCCTCTTACCCGGATCGGTTCTGGTACGGTGACGGTTCCCCTTGTGAGACAAATTTTGTTGACCTCTCCTCCCCTCTTCAATCTATCCTCGGGGGGAGGTCAAAGATGCAGGCCGGGATTTCATAATGTCCGTTCTGAAAGCAAAAAGGATTCTCCTGGGTGTTACCGGATCCATTGCGGCGTACAAAGCGTGCGAAATCATTCGACTCTTGCGAAAAGCGGGTGCTGACGTTCAGGTGATGTTGACCTATTCGGGCTCGAAGATGGTGGGTCCTTCCACATTTGCGGCTCTCTCAGGAAAAGAGGTGTTAATGGATCTCTTCCCTGATACCCCCAAGGCTGGATTGGAACATATTCATCTGGCAGAAACTCTGGATGCCCTGGTCGTGGCCCCAGCCACGGCCAATATCATCGCCAAAATGGCTCAGGGAGTGGCCGATGACCTCCTTTCTACAACTGCACTTGTCTGTGAAGTTCCCACTCTGATCGCGCCTGCCATGAATTTCCGCATGTGGCGTAATGAGGCCACTCAGGGGAACGTTGAGCTTCTAAGGAAGCGGGGGCTCACAGTCATGGAGCCTGAGCACGGTCTTCTGGCAAGTCTGGCAACGGGGGAGGGGCGGATGGTGGAACCTGAAGCGGTTGTCTCGGTTCTTAGAGATCTCTTGGGCACTCCCCAGGACCTCGCAGGGCAAAGGGTATTGGTGACGGCAGGACCCACCAGGGAACCCATCGATCCAGTAAGGTTTATCTCGAATCGCTCGAGCGGCAGGATGGGTTATGCCCTTGCCCAGGCTGCTGTGGACAGAGGAGCTTCGGTTACTCTGGTTTCGGGGCCCACCCATATCGAAGTGCCTTCGGGCTGCGATGTTATCAGGGTAAATACGGCTGATGAGATGAACCAGACGGTGCGCAAGGAAGCGCCCGACCAGGACCTAATAATTATGGCAGCGGCTGTCTCGGATTTCAGAACAACCGAGCCGAAAGATTCAAAAATGAAGAAACAGGAACTTCCCGGAACTCTGAAGATCAAATCAACCCCGGATATTCTCAAGGGTCTGCGGGATATCACCCGTGCCACTATTGTGGGATTTGCCCTGGAAACAGGAAACGGCGAGGAGAACGCCCGGGAGAAAATGAAGATGAAACGATTGGACGCCATCGTTCTAAACTATGTGGACCGGCCCGGATCCGGATTCGAAACCCCCACCAATGAGGGGATTCTTTTTCTCGGAGGTCGCAAGAAAAGAACTGTACTTCCCCTCGAATCCAAATCAGACATGGCTCACCGGATTCTCTCCGCTGTTGGGAAGATTCTGGCGACAGACAAAATGAAAATAGAATGACCCATCCTCCCGCCGGGTAATTCCCGTCGTCCTTTCGTTTTTGTCAATCCACTGACAGTTCTCTACTTTTCAAAACCTTAAACTTGACTGACATGACCGAACGTGGAAAACGATCACCAGCGGTAAAGATCAAGCTGATCGTTCGCGATGATTGTATCGTGTGCAAGGAAGTTCAGCGGGAGTTGGAGCGGTACGTCAGCCTCAGGGAGAGCATTTCTTTTCAACTTCTAGATCTCGACAGAGGCGAAAAGCTTCCAAACGGAGAATCCTCTATCATCACACCTTCCGTTTGGGTGAACGGCAAGCTCTGGTATCTGGGAAGATTCAATATCGATCGCTTCGATGAAAGAATCAACAGGTTGATAAATACCGAATCAGCCTGATGGAGCGTTTGGTGTAGCACCTACCCCGCCTCCCTGGCACCCCTCACCCTTCATATAAAGTCCTGGTTTCCTCATGGGATTCCGAAAATGTCGGCCGGATGATAGAAACGTAGTACCCGTTGAAGGTATACTCTTACGTTCCAAATGAAGGAAATCCATTTGAGAAACGATAATCGAAAGGAGACCATCTGATGGCGAGCGTGAGGATATACACAACAAGCTGGTGTTCCTACTGCATAAATGCAAAACGTCTTTTAAGGGAAAACGGAATAGAGTTCCAGGAGATAGATATCGAACAGGCGGGCATCTCGAGAAAAGATCTGGAGAAACTCACGGGCAGGATGACTGTACCGCAAATTGTCGTGGGAGATAGACCGGTGGGTGGATATGATGACCTGCTCATTCTGGCTGAACAAGGGGAATTACACGAAATTGTAAAGGACGAATTGGTGGGACGAGATTTGCAGACCGCTGAATGAGACGGAAGATAGCCGTGAGATTCATTCGAATAACGCATATTCCCAGCGGTACAAAACTTGCTGAAGGACCTGTGGGATGGGGCATTACTCCGTTCGAAGGTAATCTTTATGTTCGCCGGAAATATCTTCTGACTGAAAGCTTTCGACCGAACTTTCATTTGGGATTCTGTCCCTACAAGTTCCTTTATGTGTGGCTGGACCTCGTCCTCAATGATAAGACGAAGATTAAAGATATTGGCTGGTTCTATTGGCTGCCAAATCCCCTTTTCCCTTTTGTTGCTTTCAGGGTAGGTTTGCCTGGGAATCATCCGGAGCTTCAGGTAGAGCAATTCCAAAAAGAGGCGAATTCAATATAAGGGAGGGGCATAGCATGACTGTCGGTACGAAAACAAGGCGCGTGGTAGGTGGCCTGGAGAGGGGAAGAAAGTCCTCAGTGAAACGTTTCCTTGATCAATATGGAGATGTTCGCCGTTTCACCGAACAGCTCTCTGCGCCCCTGGAAATCGAGGATTATGTCATACAATCCATGCCCGATGTGAGTCCCACGAAATGGCATCTGGGACACACAACCTGGTTTTTCGAGACGAACATCCTGGTTCCTGCCTATCCGGGCTACGTCCCATTCGACCCACAGTTTGCCTATCTATTCAATTCTTACTATGTCAGTCTGGGTCCGCGATACTTTCGGCCTGAGAGGGGGCTATTATCCCGACCTACTGTTAAACAAATCTACGATTACCGTTTGCACGTGAATAGGCACGTTCAAGAATTGTTCCAGGATTTATCCGTAGATAGTCTTGATCAATGGCTGCGTATTCTTGAGATAGGTATTCACCACGAGCAGCAGCACCAGGAACTTATTCTGACCGATATCAAACACGTGTTCTCAATCAGCCCGCTCCACCCCGCCTATAACAGGGATGGAGCCAATAGCCGGCAGGATGTCAAAATACCGGCGTTGGAGTGGATCGGCCATCCAGAAGGTGTTTACACCATCGGGCACGACGGCCGAGGCTTTGCTTATGACAATGAACTGGCACGCCATCGTCTCTTTTTGGACTCTTTCCAGCTTGCCTCCCGGCTCGTGACCAATGGAGAATACCTTGAATTCATTGAAGATGGAGGATACAATGAGCCCCTTCTCTGGCTATCTGACGGCTGGAATCGGGTGGAGTCCGAAGGATGGAGTGCACCGCTGTACTGGGAGAAGCGTGACGGGCGGTGGTGGATTATGACGCTGTCAGGTCTGAAGGAACTGGATGAGTCGGAGCCTGTTTCCCACGTGAGTTACTACGAAGCCGATGCCTACAGCCGCTGGAGGGGTGCAAGACTTGCCACCGAGGGAGAGTGGGAGGTCGCCGCCATTGATCTTCCCATTGATGGCAATTTTGTTGAGAGCGGGAATCTTCACCCCGCTGCCCTGGAGAAAGGTGGGTCAGAAAAGCATCCTTCCCAGATGTTCGGGGATGTTTGGGAATGGACACAGAGCCACTATTCGCCTTATCCCGGTTTCAAGCCCCTTTCTGGAGCGCTGGGAGAGTATAACGGCAAATTCATGTCCAACCAGTTTGTGTTAAGGGGAGGGAGCTGCGCCACTTCCCGGACCCACATCCGGTCAACTTATCGAAATTTCTTTCCTGGTGACGCCCGGTGGCAATTCTCAGGAATTCGACTGGCCAGGAACTTGGAGGAATAGTGGACCATGACGACGCAAACCCCACTGGTTGACTCTGAGGTGGGAACTGATGTCGTTCGCCGCGAAGTTCTATCGGGACTGCAAAAGCCGGTGAAAGAACTTCCCTGCAAACTGTTTTATGACGAAAAAGGAGCCCGACTTTTCGATGAAATATGTGACCTCGATGAGTACTACCTTACGCGTACAGAAATAGCCATCATTGAGTCAAAGATTGGAGAGATCGCCTCTCTCATGGGACCTCACTGTCTGTTGGTTGAATACGGCAGTGGCAGCAGTAGAAAGAGCAGGCTTCTACTGGACAACCTTAAGAATATTGCCGCCTATGTTCCCATCGACATCTGCAGGGAGCAGTTGATGGAGGTAACAGCCTCCCTTTGTGAATCTTACCCGGATCTGGACGTGCTCCCCGTATGCGCGGATTTCACCGGTGATTTTGAGCTCCCGAAGATTGATAGACCCGTCTCGAAACGCGTCGTTTTTTTCCCTGGCTCCACTATTGGAAATTTCCATCCCCGGGAGGTGGTGAGGTTCTTGAGGCATATCGCCGGTATTTGTGGAGAGGGTGGTGGACTTCTGATCGGAGTTGATCTGGTCAAAGATCCACTCATCCTCCACGAGGCCTATGACGACCCCGACGGTGTTACTGCCCAATTCAACATGAACATTCTGGAACGAATCAACCGGGAATTGGGTGCGGATTTTCAGACCGGTCAGTTCAGCCATTTTGCCGTGTATAACGAGAACGTGGGCCGCGTCGAGATGCACCTGGTGAGTCAAACAGATCAAGAAGTCCGTGTGGATGGTGTCGATATATCGTTCGGGGTAGGAGAAACTATCTGGACCGAATCAGCGTACAAGTATTCGCCGGAAAGATTTCGGAGATTGGCTGGTTTGGCAGGCTTCAACGTGGAAAAGACATGGACGGATGAAAGAAAACTTTTCAGCGTGCATTACCTCACTGTCTCCCTTTCATCATCTGTGTCCTGGGCGCCCCGGAAAGCTCATGTTGTCTGATTTCCCTTTCGGTGTTGCAAAACAGGGAGGAAAATTGAATGGCAGAAAAGACAAAACTCTGGTATTTGCAGAATTTCAATCTCCTCGCTCGAATGGACGAGAAATCAATGACGGAGTTGGAAAAGTACACGAGAATGAGCGAAAACAAGAAAAGGGAGATTATCTATTTTCCCGATGAAGCCAGCGATACCATCTATTTGTTAAAAAAGGGAAAAGTGAAAATATCACGCCTATCGGAGGATGGCCGCTCAACGACTCTTCAGCTCATCGGTCCTGGGGAGATTTTCGGTGAGAGTTCCATTCTCGGTCAGGAAAAACATGAGAATATCGCAGAGGTCGTGGAGGATGCCGTCATCTGTTCCGTCAGCAGGGAAATGTTTCAAGATTTGATGGAAAAGAATCCTCATCTAAATCTTCGGATCACGAAATTCATAGGTTTCCGGATTCGAACCATTCAAGCTCACGTGGAAGATCTCGTTTTCAAGGATGCCAGGGAACGTGTGATCGCGTTCCTGAGGCGGTACGTGAAAACATTCGGGAAGGAGCTGGTTGATGGCTGGATAGTGAGGCCTTTCTTGACCCACCAGGAGATAGCGGAACTCACGGCGACCAGCCGTCAGACGGTAAATCCTATTCTCAATGAGTTGGAAAGCGAGGGGAAAATCAAGTATACCCGGCGTTATCTCAAGACCGATGCCCCGGAACTCGTGGGAGGCGAAGGGCCATGAATCATAAACTGTCACTGAGTTGACAGTTTTCAGATTCTCCGTCGAATACCTTTTCCAATCAAGAAATTGAAGAGTAAAAGGAGGAGCGAGATGATAATATCAAAGAAGATGTTGCCGTCTGCTATTGGGGCACTGGTACTGGGATTGACCGGATGCGCGACGGCTCCCGCACCGGAACCGGTAGAAGCGAATCCCCCCATAAAAATGGCTGAGGCACTGAAAAACATCGACATGGGAATGAAAATGATGGGTGACATGGACATGATGATGAAAACGGTAATGGGAAAACAGCAGGAAACCCTCGCCCTGGGGAACCGGCTTTTCAACGATCCAACCCTGTCCGGTGCTACACAGGGGGTCTCCTGCAATAGCTGTCATCCTGGTGGAGGAACCACGGGGGGTGAAGCGGAAATCCCCCCTATGATGGGATATCCCGGTTGGAACCTTCCCATTCCTGATCTCCACGGCAGTGCGGCGACTTTCCCGAAATTCAAGGTCCCCAATGCCGAAGTGATCACTCTTTCTCAAATGAATAATAACTGCCTCATGATGTTCGTTGGTGGGAAGAAACGCTTGCCCCTCAATGCCAGGGAGTCTCATGCTATCGCCCTTTATGTCACATCTCTCAGCAAAGGGGAGGCGGTTGAGCCGGGCAAGATGGGAATGATGAAGTAGCACGATTTCATTGACCTGCTGCTGCCGCCGGATACGATTGGCTGGAAAACTCAACCTGACGGAAATACTCTTTCTGGTTATTGCATTGTCAGGTTGTTCCAGATGGGCGGCCGGAGGTGAGGAAAGTAACGATCCCCCTTCTAGGCATCTGTCCACCTTAAAAGCGTTTCAGGAAAGCCGCATAGTTAGAGAAAAATCGTGTCTAACCTGCCATACCGTGGGCGACCGGGGTGGGACCGTTGGACCGATTCTTGACCAGGTCGGAAACCGGAGGACAAAAGAGTGGCTTTCCACATGGTTGAAGGATCCCAACGCCGTCAAGGCGGGCACACAAATGCCCAATTTCCAGTTCTCCCCTGAGGAAGTCGAGGAAGTCGTGGGATATCTCACGCGGTTGCGAAAAGAGGTACCTACCCAGGAAATTCTCAGCCGGGAGGCACCCCTTGCGGAAAAAGGGAGGGAACTTCTGGAAGCGTACGGGTGCCAAGCATGTCACAGGATCGGGGATGCCGGTCGTTTTGTTGGGGTGGATCTCACATGGGTGGGAAAAAGAAAATCGACAGCGTGGGAGCAGATATGGTTGAAAAATCCCCAGGAATGGAACCGGGAGACGTTCATGCCGAATTTTCGTCTGACGGATGGCGAGATTAGAGCACTCGCTGCGTACCTGAGCACTCTGCAAGGAGAGCACAACGATGCAGGAAAACGATGGGAAGCCAGATCGCGATTCTTCCTTGGGGGGTCACGAGTCACGGCGGGAAAGATGGTTTATGACCGTTTTGGATGCTGGGGATGCCACGGAAAGAAAGGACGCAAACCGGACAGGAACCCGAATGCGGCACCGGATGAAAGGGTGCCGGAGTTGTGGGGAACCATGAACCGTCTGTCGGATGAACAGGTGGAACAAATCATAAGGACCGGATCCCGGTCTCCATCGCTGGATCAGGACAAACCGCCGCCTTACTTCGCCTGTCCTGAATGGAAAGACGACATTTCGGACGATGAAATGACCAGTCTCATTGCCTATCTGAAGACACTCGGTCCAGAGAAAAAAGAATGGAGATTCCGGTGAAGCGGGAATGGGCTACCCTTTGCCTGGCAATTCTTCTGGGGTGCCTGGGTTACTCTCAGGAAACGGGAGCGATTGAGGGATTTGTCGGCTTTGCCGATGCATTCCCTCCCAGAAAAACAGTACGGGTTGCGAGGGACCAGGAGGTGTGTGGGCACAGTAAGCCCAATGAATCGTTCCTGGTCGATGCGGATTCGCGAGGTCTCGCAAACGCAGTGGTTTACTGGATTCCTCCGTCCTCTTCCCATACAAAAAAAGGTGAGCCTGCACCCATCGTTCTCGCCCAGAGTCAGTGCAGGTACGAGCCCCATGTCCAGGTGGGTTCCGTTGGCGCAATGCTGGAAATCGTCAACAACGACGGCATACTTCATAATATCCACGCCTACGATGGAAGGGACGAGACGCTGTTCAACATCGCTCAGCCGGGTGTCATGAAGAGTATGAAGCGAAGTCTGGATGATGTCTCCGGAGTTATCAAATTCAAGTGCGATGTGCACAGCTGGATGAACGGCTACCTCTTGATTTTCAGCGATGCAATCTACGCGATTACAGACTCCACCGGGCGTTACGCACTTAGCGGCGTGTCCGCAGGTGACCAGGAGATCCGGATCTGGCATGAGAGGTTGGGAGAGGTGACCCGGTCCGTTCAAGTCGATCCGTCGGAACCTGCTGTACTGGACCTGGTGATTGAACCGAATAGATAATCACTCTGGCTGAAGGGGATTCGTGAGCAAACTCAGCGTACCGGCCGTGACCGCAGATCAGATGAGGGAAGTAGATCGCCTCATGGTAGAGGAGTACAATATTTCGCTCGAAGAAATGATGGAGAACGCAGGGAGGAATCTGGCAGATCTGACCATGGAAATCCTTAATCGAAAGGGACCCCTGGAGAACGGTCGCCACGTGGTCGTCGCATGCGGAACTGGAAATAACGGAGGCGGTGGCATGGTAGCGACGCGATTTCTTTTCAACAGAGGTCTCGATTTAACGGTAGTTCTGGCCGGTGAGGAATCGAGGCTTAAGACCGCTCCCGCTCAAAGATGGCGAACTCTCAAACGGCTGCCGGTAACCGCCCTGGTGGCGAATGGACACGATGAGAGGGGCGTTTTTGCCGAATGCGACCTGATCATTGACGCGATCTTCGGCTATGGGCTGAGGGATACGCCAAAAGGCACACCGGCTCGCGTCATCAGTGAGATTGTCAATTCCGGAAACACAAACGTGCTTTCCCTTGACGTCCCCTCCGGCCTCGACTCAACGGACGGATCCTTTGGCAAGGCCTGCATCCGGGCAATGGCGACCGTGACGCTGGCCCTCCCGAAGACCGGTCTTCGGGAACCGAAGGCAAAGGAATGTGTGGGAGATCTATTCCTCGCTGACATAGGCGTTCCGCCATCCCTGTACAAACATCTGGGGCTCCCGCCTCAATATCTCTTCACCCAGGAAACGATCCTGCCTCTCAATCCTATCTCGTGAATTAGGTTTTTGCTCTGAACGGGGAACAAAATCATTTGTTGCTTGTTCAAGTATTTGACTATATATTCAACTAGTCGAGTAGCAACATGTGCATTCAAAACGCCATAACAATCATGCCCGCGCATACCCTACATCTGCCATGGCGACGGAAGATGATAGACAAGGAGAAATGAAAGTGAAATCTGTTTCGAAGGAGAAGTCCCATGAAATTGAACTTGAAGTCCGGGGTATGACGTGTGACTCCTGCGCCGTGCATGTGAAGAATGCTCTGGAATCTGTCCCTGACGTATTATCTGCCTCTGTGCCCCACTGGACGGCGGGAGAAGCAGCGGTGAAAACCAGAGACGGTGTTATTGAAGATCGACTGGTTTCAGCTGTCAAGGCCGCCGGTTACAGTGCTACTCTCCGCTCTCCCACCAGGGAATTTGAGAGTCTTGAGCCTGACAACCGTAGTTCGGACTACGATCTAATCGTTATTGGAACCGGCTGTGGCGGTATGGCAGCCGCGCTCAAAGCTTCAGAACTTGGGAAGTCCGTTCTTGTCGTGGAGGCGGGAACCATCGGAGGGACTTGCGTAAATATCGGGTGTGTTCCCTCAAAAACACTGATCCGGGCTGCCGAGGTTTACCACAAGGCCAAGAACCACCCATTTAAGGGAATAGACATCCAGACCAATGGGGTGAATTGGCACGAGGTGGTGAAACAAAAGGACGGACTTGTGGACGAACTCAGGGAACAAAAATACGCGAATGTTCTTGCCTCCCAAGCGGAAAACATTACGTTCATGGAGGGGAGCGCCGAGATAAAGGGAGGCGGAGTCGTCGTAGATGGCGAACATTACTATTCTGCGAAGAAGATAGTGATTGCCGTTGGCGCTCGACCCAACGTTCTTCCCCTTGAAGGAATCGATAACGTTAATGTCCTCACGAGTACCACAATCATGAGCCTGGAGAAGCAACCGGGCTCTTTAGTGATAATTGGTGGTCGTGCTATTGCTCTGGAGCTTGGTCAGGCACTTGCAAGGTTGGGTACGAAAGTAACGATACTTCAGCGTAGTGACAGACTTATTCCCGACCATGAGCCAGAAATTTCTGAAGCCATTCAAGAGTATCTTCAGAATGAAGGACTGGACATCTACACGGGCGTTAGTGCAAAACGAATTAAGGAAGAGAAGGGTAGAAAAATCGTTACTGTAGCAAAGGATGACGGGTTCCTCCAGGATTTTCAGGCCGAAGAGGTATTAATGGCCGTTGGCAGAGAACCGAACAGTCAAGATTTGGGTCTGGAGGAAGCAGGTGTGGAGACGGATGAAGGCGGATTTATCCTGGTGGACGACACCCTTCAAACCACAAATCCCCATATCTACGCTGTTGGTGACGTCACAACCTTACCCAAGTTGGTCTACGTGGCGGCGGCCGCAGGCGGAATTGCTGCTTCCCACGCCTTTGGAGATGCACCGCAGCCTCTGGACCTGTCTGTGTTGCCACAAGTGATTTTTACAGATCCTCAAATAGCCATCGTAGGATTAACTGAAACCCGGGCCACCGAAAAGGGCTATCAGGTCAAAACCACTCTACTTCCGCTGGATCATGTCCCCAGGGCGTTGGCGGCACGCGACACCAGGGGCTTCATCAAGTTGGTGGCCGATGAGGCTACGGACCGTCTACTGGGGGCCCATATTCTGGCGGCAGAAGGAGGTGAATTAGTCCAGACCGCGGCCCTGGCCGTGAAGTTCGGGGTAACCAACGGCTTCACGCTATCTGATCTTCGACAAATGTTCTTTCCCTACCTGACCCAGGTTGAAGGGCTTAAACTGGCCGCTCAGACCTTTGAAAAAGATGTTACGCAGCTGTCATGCTGTGCTGGCTGACGCGGAGATAGGTCGCTTGCGATTATGAAAGCAATAGAACGGAAACTTTTGAAATGCCAGTTAGTTAACTAATGGTATTCTTGTATATTCATTCAAATAGTTGAGGAGTCATAGAATGAAAGGTACACTGCTTTCTTCAGTCCTTGCCGGCTTAGCCGCATCGTTCTGCTGCATCGGTCCGGCTCTGATCCTGCTGTTCGGTTCCACGACTCTGGGAGCGTTTTCATTTCTTGAACCTATCCGGCCCTACACGTCAACTGCCGCTATAGGGCTGCTCGGTTTTGCTTACATCAGGACTTACCGTAAAAAGTCTGATGAAACGTGTTGTGACATTGAAGAAAAGGAGAAGCTCATGAAGAATCAAAAGTTACAAAGGCGGGCGTTGTTGGGGATCACTCCGGTCGTTCTGGCGCTCATCCTGTTCCCCTATTCCACCGGACTGTTATACGCTGGTGACAAGCCAGAAAATGAAAAAAGTGGCGTGACGTCGGAGTGGACAGTCGAAGGGATGACCTGTCAATGGTGTGCCAGGGGGCTTGAAGGAGGCATTTCCTCAGTAGAGGGTGTAAGCCGGTGCGAGGTGGATTATGATTCTCAATCCATGATTTGCACCCTGGATGAAGATGTTCTGAAGGCCAAGGCAGTCCCTGCTCTGGTTAAAGAAATGGGATACGCAGCGGTGCCCAAGAAACAGAAGGAGACGACAGAGTGAAGGATAGTTTTGAGCGTTCATGTGTCCGGTCTTATGTAGACAAAGACAAGCTTATTTCGTTGAGAGCCGATCTTGCCCAGAATATCGATCTGGAACGGCACGCCGAGATACTCGCCATGATGGCCGATCCGACCCGTCTCAAGATTCTCTACTCCCTCGCCACCGGGGGCGAATTGTGCGTCTGCGACCTGGCGGATACTCTTGACAAAGAGGTTTCCGCTATATCTCATCAATTGCGGAGATTGAGGGACAGGGGACTCGTGAAAAATCGCCGGGATGGCCTCACCATCTACTACCGTTTGGCAGAGAGCGAAGAGTGCCGGAAGGCGTGTGAACTCATTAACCGGATTTTCGAAACGGAAGAATCAGAGCTGGTATATGAAAGTTGAGTTCTTCAGCGCGGGCTGTCGGTTGTCTGAAAGGACACTCGAAGTTCTCCGGGATCGTTTTCCAGAATCGGACATGAAAATCCATCTAGCGAGTGAATGCGTGGATGGAAGTTGTTGCAGGCTGGCTGAGAAATATGGAATCAGGGCAGTTCCCTCCCTTGTTGTCAATGAAAACTTGTTCTAACAGGGGTACCCCCAAAGAGCAGTTTTGAAACCTTGGCACAGATTCTTGCCTCCTAATGGCGAGTTAGTTCCCAGTCAATAACTCGTTTGAACCACAGAACAAGATGACATCTCTTCCTGTCATCGTGAAACAATTGATGAAGGTCAATCCAGGCCTTCTGCTCATCAGTCTATCGCTCATCACCTTTCAGTCACCCCTGCGCGGGCAGTGACCCCTCTGAAGTAACCCAACGCTTCCGGTCGGGAGTGGGACAGAGGGTATCGGGCTGGCGAGAAGTCAATGGATCGGTGGATCGGACTACGGTTTTTCACAGTGGGCTCCCAGCCGTTTCTCCCGCATGGAACCGGCCCACTCAGAGGATGAAGGGGAGAGCCACCTTGGGACCGTCACGATTCATAGGTTGGCCCCCTTTGTCATGTACGGCGCTTCCAACCGTTTGAACCTGCTGGTTGGAATCCCGTTTACCCACTGGAGTCAAACTGCAGACGAACCGGATGCTCATCACAGGACTGAAACCGTTGCCGGCTTCAGTGACATTACGGTAGGAGCTCACTGGTTAACTGTGAACCAGTCCTTCGGTCCCGGGCACCGTTTTTTCCTGGGGACAGATCTTACTCTTCCCACCGCCAGGAGTTATAAGGCGAGTCCGTTCTCCGAGGATGCCGATTCGGTGACGCACCGTCACTTCGCCCTGGGAGACGGAGTCGTATCATCATCTGTTGATTTCCAGTGGTGGTATCGATCTGAGTTTCCCTGGGTGGTGGGCATTACCGGTGAGTACCTGTTTCCCTGGTTTGAGAGTGATGCGGGATTCCTCCCGGGGAGAAAGCTCTTTTTCAACCTCCACGCCATTGGACAGGCCCCGCTTTTTCCCAGGGTTTATCCGTATATCAAACTGAGGATGCAGGGAGAGCAAGAGGACCGATGGAAAGGAAAAGATGCCCCGAATTCCGGGGGGTTCATGGTGGCTGCCATGGTGGGTCTGGAACTGGAGATCACCGAATCAGTCGCAGCCGTGGTTTCCATAGAGTTGCCAGTGTGGCGGCGGTTCGAGGGATCCCAGCTCGATCCCTTTACCTTGTCTCTTAGCCTCAGGCGCCTGTGGCACCTGCATGGATCGTGAACCATGTGGCGTTCGTTTTTTCTGGTTTTGATTTTCTCTCGATCTCTTTTCTCACAGTGTGCCATGTGCAACAGTCCGCCTCCCCCGGCGGGCGGGAGCGAAGTAGGAGGTTCATCCGTACAGACAGTGGGCATAGTCTCAATTGAGGAAGGTGATTTTCAGCAGTTGGGCCTGGGCCGGGGAGAGAAAAGATTCGGCATATCCTTCGATCGAATTCTTCTTAAAATTAACGAGATCGGAAATACTCCTGTAGATCTTTTCCGGGTCACCGATCTTGTCAGTTTATCAGGAGGAATCGGTCTGGCGCGGGGACTCAGTCTGTGGGGACAGATTCCCCTGGGAAAGAATAGAGATGAAAGTCGATGGACGATGGGGAATCCAGCGTTCGGTCTGCGGTGGAGACCCGGCGTCCTGGAGACGGAAAGAGGAGTCATTGTATATGTGAACGAAGGACTGGTCGTTCCTCTGGGCGAGTCACTCTTTGGCAGTTATGAGGATCCATCATTAGGGCAGATAGACGCTGGGAGGACTCCGGCCGCACAGAGCGCTTACCTGAACAGAGCTGTGACCGAAGTCTGGATTGATTCCAAAAAGTCACGTCTGTTCGGACTTCAATTTCTGTGGGATTTTCCCCTCAATAGAGCTTCCGGTGGGATCCATCCGGGAGAAGTTCTCCAATTGAGCCTCCATACCATAGACCGGAGATTTGCTGGCCCCGGATTTGTTCCCTACCTGGCGCTGATCTACCGGAACCAAGGTCCCGATAAAAAAGGGGGTAGGGAGATCGAGAATTCAGAGGGTTGGTTCATTCACGGAATCGCTGCCCTGACGGTGCGGTTGAGTCCCGACTACCGGGTGACCGTGTCAACAAGTGGCCCTCTGATGATCGGGATTGTTGGGGCTGATCTGAGTCAAACGAATTTCGGTATATCGCTGTTCTGGCAGCCAGACTAGCTCAGTGTGTTGTTCACAGCTTGACTATTTGTCGCTCATCTGACAGTACGTCCAGACAGAACAGTGTAATATCGTGACATAACATGATGAAATCAGATAATGAACACGGCACCGGGAGATGGAGAATGTTGAAACGAACGGTGCTGGGTGCTTCAGTCACTATTTTGATGTTGGCGTCATGGAGCTGCTCAAAGGATTATATTCTTGACCTTGGGGCAGAGAGTTTTCCGGGAGCGGGAACCTGGCTCATCAACGAATCCTACGTACAATGGGGTTGTCCAGGCAAAGACTGTATCCCAAATCTCACAAATCCCAGGATGGTGAAGTCAGGATCGAGTGAATTGGCTTTCCTTGACGACAATGAACTGGTTGTGGGTGTCAAGAAAGGGGATGACTATTACGCATTCCCTCACAGCGTGCTCGACTGGCATGAAGTGGTCAATATGGAAGAATATACAATCTCCTACTGTCCATTGACGGGCAGTGCGATTCATATCATAGATGACAGAGGTTTCGGTGTGTCCGGGCTTCTTTACAATAGCAACCTCATCATGTACGACAAGGAGTCCACGAGTTATTGGCCACAGATGTTTCTCAGGTCGGCCGCTGGGAAATTCCGGGGAGAAAAACTGGAACTTGGCGCCATGATTGAAACCAAATGGGCAACCTGGAAGAAACTGTTCCCTGAGACCTACGTTGTTTCTTCTCAGACGGGATACCCAAGAAACTATAATGCCTATCCGTATGGAAGCTACAGGACCGACGGTTCAGTCTATTTTCCCATAGAAAGTTTTGATGAAGATCTTCACCCCAAGGAACGGGTGATAGGTGTTCTTATGGATAACACGGCAAAAGCCTATTCTCTGTCGAGTTTCGACACGTTATCGGTACTGCATGATACTGTTGAGGACCAGAATATCGTCATATTCGCCTCATCAGCCGACGACTTCGCGGTTTTGTTCAAGACAGAAAAACAGTTCAGTGTAAAAACCTACAACCTGGAGGAGGGCGAGGCCGTATTCACGGATGAGGCAACTGGAAGTGAATGGAACATTCTGGGAGAGGCGATTTCGGGACCTCTTCAAGGTGAAATCTTGGACTACGGCGACTCGTTTATCTGCTACTGGTTTTCCTGGACGGCATTCTATCCTAAGGCTCAGCTCTGGGTGGGTGAATAGGAATGTTTCTAGCGATTCATCACATCTCCCGTCTCGTCGCGCCGGGCATTCTTGTTTGGGGTCTGGCGGGTACTTTCCTTTGGGGTCAGGCCTGTTGCACGTTACAAGGATTTAACGGCAGTGCCGCCTACGGATCCCTTTGGGATTTCGATGGTCTCGATTTTGCGAATCCCCGGAATCACACCCAGATACAGTTTCAGCTCTCCGGTTCCGATGACTGGGATCGCGACAGTTTTATCACAAACGGGCCGCTTCTCAGCTATTCTCTTATCGTTAACCATTTCGCCAGAAGAAGCCTCCTTGTGGGTGCTGCGGTCTCGGGGAATTTTTCGACCATTTCTGAAATGCTCACAATTCAACAGAATGAGTCGAGTTTGGCACTCCATACACTGCAGTTAAGAAGCAGCTGGTTCAGCGGAAACCGGCGCCACGCGTTCTGGTCCCGTCTTATCCTGCCGTTTGTGTCCCATTATTCGAACCGGGATTTCCCTTTCATTCTATCACCAGCCCGGTCAGTTGAGATTGGGTATGGTTATGTCAAGAATTACGTGAACAGTGGTGGAAAGGGGCGAGTCATCTCCCTGAGGGCAAACGTGCGCAAAGACGGAAGAACAGACAACCTATATCAATTCACTTACTACTCTACAGGAGAGGTGGCATTGAGGTACAGGATATACTCTGACATCGTTCCGTTTGTTTCTTTGTTTGCAAAGCACGGCGCACTGAAGCCTCTGGATGTGACTGTTTACCAGACAAGATTCCCGGCGACACTGTTTACCTATGGGCTTGTTGGAGCCGGATTGGAGTACAAGGGCACTTTTCTTCAAGGGCTAATCCTCAGGCTGTACGGCTACTATCCAACTCTGAGGTGGTCGAACAATGTTCTTCCTGCAGGGTTCGAAGAAAAACCTGTTCTCGGACTAACCCTGACAACCACGTTCAGTATGGAGAGGCCATGAAGAGTACCTCGGCAGCTGCTCTCTTACTCATTGTTAGCCTGCCAATCAGAACCCTCCTTGGCGGCGAGGATGTCTTCATGGCTCTCTCCTTCAAAGATGCTGTTGAACTGGCTGAGAAGGAGAACAAAACAGTTGTCGTCAAATTCCACGCTGACTGGTGTCACTGGTGCCAGCTTATGGATTCAGAAACGTTCACGGACGAAGCGGTTGTGAACTCTCTCCAATCATTTATCGTCATACGGGTGAATGTGGACAGCAGAGAAGGATTGAAAATCGCCCAAAGAGTGGGTGTCGTAAGCATACCCACCATTGTTTTTCTGGATGGTCGGGGGGAAGTCGTGGGCAAGTATGCTGGATTTAGATCACCTGTGCAAATGAAGGAACTTCTGACCGCTGTGGAGACCCGGAACAATGGGAAGTAACAATTCCCTTTTTCGCCGTCTGATTTTCACGACGGCCATATCGCTGCACGCTGTTGTTCTTGGCTGGAATCTTGAACGATTGGCATCGTACGATTCCCCTAACCATGAACTGCTCGACGTCGAAATCAAAGGACACTACGCGTACGTCCCGGCTGGTCTTGGCGGATTGAACATTATCGATATCTCTGACCCTTCGAGTCCTGTCAACGTGGCAACTTTTTACGGGGGTGGATGCGAATTTGGCCGGCTGTATGCGTGGCACGTTGTCGGATCCTATGCCTACGGAAGTGGCAGAAGCTGTGGAATCAAGGTTCTGGATGTATCCAATCCCCGGAGTCCTTTCCTTGTGGGAGACTACGGAGCTGGGGGCCAGTCTTATGAGCATGCCGCAGGACACAGTTTGGGCGATGGAGAGGCGTTTCTATACGCCGCCGTTCATTCTGGAGGCGTGGAGGTGATAGATATTTCCGATCCTTCATCTCCGATACTCGTTTCACGCGTTCCCACACAAAACGCCTGGGCGGTGGAAGTATCCGAAACCGGGGAGTTCGTCTATGTAGCGGATGGTGCCGGCGGTTTCAAGGTTGTAGACGTCCGGAATTCGGAGTCTCCCCGGGTGGTGGGCAGGTCCGAGACCTCAGGGACAGCGAAGGATGTGACCGCTGCTGGGAGTTCTGTTTTTGTGGCGGTTGGGGCATGGGGCGTGGACATGTTTGACGTGTCCGATCCGGCAAATCCCATCCTGGTTGCGAACTACAATACGTCAGGCTATGCATCACGGGTGTCCGTGAGTGGTGATCTCGTAGCGGTATCAGACTGGGATGACGTTGAGATTCTCAGGTGGGATGAATCTCCATCTCTTACGCTGGCGGGATATAAGAATACGGGCGGCCGAGTGATGGCGATCAACATGGTTGACGATATAGTCTACTCTGCTGAATGGCGGTTCTTCCACACTTTCAAATTCGGTCCCGTTGAGGGTCCGGACATTGATCTCTCGTTTCGGAATGTCGACTTTCCCCATACAGGGATCAATAGCTGCCGCGATACCGTAATCACGATTTTCAATACTGGGCTGTCTCCCCTCGTCTTTGAGGAAGTCGATTTGGGCCATCATGACTATGAGCATAACATCCAGATGGAAACCCTCCAGCCGGGTGAAAAAATCGAAGGCACGATAACCTACTGCGCCACGTCTGACCAGGGTGAGACGAATCTGGTCATTCGAACGAATGATCCCGATGAGCCTCAGGTTGATGTGAGAGTGGAAGGGAATTCATCGTGGGGAGTGGAATCCGGCGAACCGGCTCCTGATTTTTCTCTGGATATTGTGAACGGTTCCGGGTCGATTACCCTGTCTGAGCTTCGTGATCAGATTGTGGTTGTAGCTTTCTTTGCCAGCTGGTGACCCGTTTGTGCTCCGGAGTTTTCGGACCTGGAAGTAGCCATATGGCAGGAATACCGGGAGGAGAATGTCATCGTCCTGGGAATTTCGAATCAATCGGTTTCCACCATCGAACGCTTTATTAACGATCAGGGAATCACATTTCCAATCCTCCAGGATGACGGAAGAAGAACCTATTCAGATTACAGTCTCAGCGGTGGCGAGTCCCCTTATCCCAGGGACTTTATCGTGGATGCCCGGGGCACTATTCGTTTTGCGGATACGGAGTACGATCCCGGTACCATGATTCGGGTGATAGAGTCCTTAATCGGTGAGCGCGCCACGAGTGTGGACCATGTGGAAGGCATTATGGAAGGCATTATCCCCCGGACAATTTCCCTTTCAAAGATCTACCCCAATCCCTTTAATTCGTCCGTAGCCATCGAGGTGGAGAACGAATCGGGCCAGGGCGTTGAGATTGATGTTTACGATATCACGGGTCGATGGGTGGATACCATCTATTCAGGATGGTTGAATCCCGGTTTTCATCGGTTTCTCTGGAGGGCAACGGATGAAAGTGACCATGCTTCGAGCTCAGGAGTTTATCTCGTGAATCTTCGAGGGGAACGCAATATCATCTCGAAAACTGTCGTTCTTCTTCGCTAGGTTTCCCTGCCACAGAGTTTATTTCCACTCTTTCCTCTTCTCTTTCTCGTCATTCGGATCAACCTGCGGTCTCTCAAGGAATTTCCTTCCTCGGTTTGAATGGAGATTCTTGATTCGTAACTTCCTCCGGTTTCATTTGACATCCATTCGCGAAGACGCCCTCATGAGAAATTCACCATATTCTTCTATCCGATCCTTCCGCTTTTTGGCGCTGCTGCTTCCCGCTTGTGTCATGGGAAGTGAATACTGGCAGCAGCATGTAGCCTACGAAATCCACGTAACGTTGGACGACTCCGCACACACGCTTACTTGTCGCGAAACGTTGATCTATACGAATCATTCTCCTGATTCACTGGAATACATCTGGTTTCATTTATGGCCCAACGCTTACAAGAACAGAGAGACTGCATTCGCGAAACAAAAACTGGACCATTATTCGACGCGATTCTTCTATACAGATGAGGACGACAGGGGGTACATCGACAGTCTCAATTTCACTGTGGATGGTCACCCACTGAGCTGGGAATACCATCCACGGTGGATTGATGTGGCGCAGGTCTTCTTGAAAGATCCACTGCCTCCCGGGGCAAGCGTTACAGTCGAGACCCCATTTTTCTTGAAGATCCCTCTGGTATTCTCACGATTAGGGCACTCCGGAAAGCACTACGAGATTACCCAGTGGTATCCCAAGCCGGCCGTTTACGACAGGGACGGTTGGCACCCAATGCCTTATCTTGACCAGGGTGAGTTTTACAGCGAGTTCGGATCGTTCGATGTATACATCACTCTCCCGAAAGAATACCGGATCATGGCAACCGGTGATCTTGTGGACGGTGATGAAGAGTACGCCTGGCTCGATTCCCTGGCGGCTGAGGGAGAATCCCTTCACAGCCTGGACAAAAAGGCATTCAAGAAGAAGGTAAAGAAGTTGAGAAAAGGCCGGAAGAAATCGAAGAAGCTTGAGGAAAAGGGGGAGAGAAGATCGGCAGATGAAGATTCAAAAATTCTCCATTTTCATCAGGAAAACGTTCACGATTTCGCCTGGTTTGCCGATGCAGACTGGATTGTCCGAAAGGGTGAGTTATGGTTTGCGGATTCTTCAAGGAAAGTAACTCTCTGGAGCATGTACCTTCCGAAAAACGCAAAGCTCTGGGAAAATTCAATTGAATATGTTCACGACGCCGGTTACTGGTACAGCAAATTCTATGGAGATTATCCATACAACCACATTACCGCTGTAGACGGTGACCTTTCAGCAGGAGGCGGGATGGAGTATCCGAACATCACGGTTATCTCCAGCGGAGGCTCCAAAGATCTCCTGGAATTCGTTATCATGCATGAAGTGGGACATAACTGGTTCTACGGCATCCTCGGATCCAACGAGCGTGATCATGCATGGATGGATGAGGGGTTAAATGAGTATTCGAACATTCGCTATTGGGAAAAAAAGTATCCGCATCGAAATGGTGCACTTACCATTGTGGACTTTCTTCAGAATAAGTTGGGTATCGCACGAAACCTCGATTTCAGCTGGATACACTATTTTGGATACCAGGCTCGTGCTGCATCCGGAGATGATCAACCCATCGAAATGACGTCGGCTGATTTCGACAGAGGTAATTACGGATCGATCGTCTATTTCAAAACAGCTGTTTGCATGCGATTCCTCCACCATTACCTTGGTGAAGAACGGATTGATCAAATCATGCAGGACTACTACGAAACCTGGAAATTCAAACACCCGACGCCCGCAGAATTCAGAAGCTTCTTTGAGAAACATCTTGATGAAGACCTGTCCTGGTTTTTCGCTGACATGATCAACCATACGAAAGTGATCGATTACAGCGTGAGTAAGGTGGAAGACGACGGCGTGGAGGTGGAAAACCTTGGTAGTATGTCCCCACCAGTGGAGTTGGCCTTCTACAATGAAAGTGGCACCGAAATCAAACGGGAATGGATGGGAGGATTTGAAGGGGCCAGGACCGTTTTCCCCCCAAGGGGAACAGTCAAGGTAGCCATTGATCCTGACAATCATATGCCCGATCTGAACCGGCAGAACAACTTCTCCCACAAGCCGCCACATTTCAACTTCGTCTTTGATCAGCCCACATTCGATCACGTAGATATCAATCTGGTTCCATGGCTGGCCTGGAATGCATATAACAGGACAACCACGGGCGTTGTTGCCTACGCTGGCTTCATCCCGGGCTACCGGTTCGGGATCAGTCTTTCGCCCCAATGGGATTTCAGGCACAGCAGACCCGTCGGCCACTTGACGGCACAGAAGACTTTTTACCAGTCCCTGGGTTTCCGATCGTGGAGTGTGCGAGCCAGACTTGGTGATTATAGTGGCCGGCAGGGTGGACAGGTTTCTTTTGCGGGGACGGTTCGACGGGCCATCAAATCCACTCCGTCACTCTCTTTTAACACGACCTTTTTTTATCACCACATCGAGGACAAAGCGGTAAATCCCAATTTCTATGAGTCTGGAGATTACACGGTTGGCAGGGTCCAGGTTCGCTACCGTCACAGGCCCAACGCATTCGTCCGTTACGAAGGGGGCAGTGGTGTTACTCTCGGAACCGGAAGCGGTTCATTTGGTCTGGTTCACGTGACGGGACATTTCAGATGGAGATATCACAAGAAGCTGGTTTTCAAAGCTCGCGGCTGGTTAGGAACATTTTTTCTCGCTGACGACGTTCCCCCACAGTATCGGATCTGGATGAGCGGAGGAGTAGACCCCGATTTCGCTAACAGTTTCGTTTTCGATCGAACGCCTGGGGAAACAACAACTTTTCTACGAATCTACGATCACCACTATATATTGGCTGGACCCGGTCTTCGCGGCGCGGTTCGTAAGGCTTCCACTGCCACCGCCTGGGGGTTAAACATGGATCAGAGCCTGTCGCTGGGGCCAGTGAGTGCGTTCGGGGATGTTGCTGGTGCCACAGATCTGAATAAGGTCTTTTGGGATGCGGGTCTCAAGGTATCCATCGGTGTCTTGCATCTATATATTCCGCTATACCAGAGCTGGGAAGAGGCGTCACTGATTACTGGCTACGATTGGCTCAAGGCAAGGATAAGATTTGAACTTTCCCCACCTTCAATTGTTCTGGGAGGTTCTTAAGGCTTCTTTTTCAGGATGTCCTGTTTTTGAGTATTCAATCGACCCCGGTAGCTAACTCTAAAACAGAATTCCTTTTTCATCCCGGCAGGGGTAAATTACGGGGTCTTTTCTCGCCAGGAAATTGTTCAATTGAAAATCAGAGAAAAAAGCGGACCACCCTTGTGAGGTGGAACAGAGAAACCTTCCTCAAAGAGCTGAGGGGTAATGCCACCCGAGAGGTGGCACAAATTGGAGAGACCTTATGTGAGTTCACCGAAAGCCAGGCGGATACAGCCTCGTGGGGAAGGGGAAAGGAGCACGGAACGCTCACGTTCAAGGTAAGATCTGATTTCGGAATGATATCGCTCTTTCAAATCAGCACCAGGGGATTAATCAAGTTCCCCATTAATTCCATAAAGCAGAAGGGTATTCCCAGGCCGGTTCTCCAGGATTATCGTTTGAAACTGGAGTCGAATTTCCTGAAGGATTATGATGAAGAAAATCATCCTTCCGATTCGTTCGAGGACATGAGTGGACTGTTCAATACGTCTGCACAGGTATCAAAGTTTACACAGTGTATTGAAGGGATTGCCTATCGTTTGAGACAATAACCAGATGAGCCTATCCGTAGTTTTTCTGGCCCTTCTGGCATTGGCTGGGGGGGCATTTTCATTTTATTTTCTTCAGGTCTATCGCGGAAAACTGGCTCCCAATACCTGGTGGATTCCCACGATTTGCAGGATCGATTCAAACTCCTGCCGGAATATCACGGATACGCCATATGGGAGCCTGATGGGAAAGCCGAATGCGTTCTGGGGATGCATCTATTATCCCACCCTTTTTGGCGCTGTTGTGAGCATGGAGATTCTTGATGCGGCTTCGTGGGTCACCCTATACCTGTCCGTTGCATCCCTCGCGATGACGGGATATCTTGTCTGGGGGTTAATCAGGCTTCGGGTGATTTGCCGGCTTTGTGTCGCTGTTCATGTCGTCAACGTTCTAGTCTTCCTTATTCAAATTGTGGGAAGGAATTTCACATAATGTCGCTGGCACTTTCAATTCAGGCCTGTGGGGCTGACCTCGCGAGGTCAGCCATCATATTGGTCGGCTTTTCCCGGCTTCTGGCAGCAGATAGCACCATTCGGGGCGTGGTTCGAGATGAGGCGACCCATCAGCCTCTCAAGGGAGCCAACGTGCCGGAGATTCGACATCACGGTTTTGTGGCATTACAATTTTGGTTGAATGAGTCTGGTGGCTTATGTGGACATCCAAAATGTTTTTGACTGGGATAACGTGTAGGACATCCAGAGAAATCCAGATGGGACGACGTCACGGATCAGTCAGTTTAAGGTATTCCCCGTCGGCGGATTCACGCTGTAGTTTTAGCCCTTGCTGATGAATCTCATCTCAAGATCCTTTGGAAGATCCTGTGGATCTCAAGATCCTGCGGATAATCAAGGTTAGACGGTTTCACAGGCGGAATGACGGCTTACGTTCTCTGGATTTTGATTTTCCTTACGCTAATCCTCGTGGCGGGAGTGTTTGCCCGGATCCTGAAACATCCTTCCGAGGAGGCCGGGGAAAATGAAGCGGATCTGTCCGAGTGGATCTGCCCAACCTGCGGATTCCACGTGCAGATGGGCACAGAGTGCATCTATTGTGGAGAAAAGAAACCGGATGAGTAGCGTCAGGTCTCCTGGCTTCAATCTTCAAAGGCGGTAAGGATGGGTGGTAGCTGGATTTACGAACCTATGACATCCGTTACTGATTTTTTTCTCGGGCTCGTGACTTTCTACTGCGCCGTCAGGATATCAGAAGTGTACTGGCAGAAATACTATCCATTCCATTTTCACTTAAGCTGGACCCTTTACATGATATCAGGGGCGGCTTTTCTTAGTGGTATCCTTCATGGTTTCGGTCCTCATTTTCCGGAGTATCTGAAGAACTTCCTCTGGGGGGCAGTTCTTCAGTTGGTGAATCTATCTGGAGTTTTCTTCTTGCTTGGATCGCTTTCTGCCGTGCTCTCAGGTAATACGTATGGTCTCTCACGCTGGATTCCTGTTCTGGCATTTCTTGTCTATTCGGGCAAACTGCTGGCCACGGGAGAGGTCACCTGGGCTGTCAGATTCTGTGGACCTGTGATTGTGTTCGCCCTGGTGATGATGGTTTATCTCTATCTGAGGACGGATGACAGGGGAATCGGCGTCATAACGGGGGGTCTCGTTCTGGCTCTAGTGAGCGGTCTATTCTGGGTGTCCAGCTGGTCCCCGGACACCGGTTTCTCTCACAATGACATCTACCACGTGGTTCAAACAGTTGCCCTCTGGGTCACTTACCGGGGTGCGTTGGCGACTGGTGGCTTCGAAAGCGCCTCGCGTCGCGGCGCCTTTTCCCGTTGATGCGCGCCGCGGCAGGTCGTAAATTTTTCGAATCTTATCCTCTGAGCCCATGGATTTCGTAATCAGAGAAATGAACTCGTACAAAAGGGAAATGTCCGTGACCGTCCCTTGGAATGGCCTCGAGGAGGCGTTCGAGCAGGCAGCGGCCAGGTTCGGCCGGGGAGTGCGCCTGCCGGGATTCCGAAAAGGAAAGCTGCCGCGCCGGATTCTTTTTCGGAATTTTGGACGGGAGATTGAAGCAGATTTTATTCAAGAGGCGGTGCAGAAATACTATCTGGAAGTCCTGAAGGAGAAGAACATTTCTCCTGTGAGTCAGGCGAAAATCGATGACGTCCACTTTGAGAGGGGAGAATCCCTTAGTTTTAAAGCCACATTTGAGATGGAGCCTGATGTGCAGTTGCCCAATTACAAAAAGAAATTCAAAATCAAGAAGAACGTCTACGTCCCCGATGTTGAGGATGTTGACATCTATATAGAGGAAGCCCGCCGCCAGTTCGCGGAATTGCGCACCGTTGAAACGGGCTCGGAAGAGGCTCATCTTCTTCTGGTAGACATGCAGGAACTGGAAAGAACCGGACTGCCCATCATCGGTCGAAAGGTGGAGAATCGATACATACAGGTGGGGGACGGTGTTTTCGGTGGCGAGAACCTTGACCGTCTTACAGGTCTTAAGGCGGGCGATGAAGTCGTCATTGAAGTCAAAGGAGAGGCCGAAAATACCAGGAGTAAATACAGACTGACGATTAAGAATGTACACGAAGAGATAGTGCCGGAGCTGAACGACGAGTTCATCAAGAAGCTCGACGAATCGGCAGCGAACGAGGCGGAGTTTCGACAGAATGTCATGAATAAGATCACGGCGAGACTGCAGCGGGATTCCGCAAGTGAGCTAAGACAGTCGATAAGAGATTATTTTGTCCGGAACATGAGTCTCGAAGTTCCTGAGTCAATGGTTGAGAATTATGTCGAGAATGCTCTGGACGATGCCAGGAAGAACGATGGCGAAGCTTTTTCCGAAGGATCCTCAAGAGACGAAGTGGCATTCAGGAAGGAGATGAAACCCCCGGCCGTCAGAAATCTGAAATGGTACCTCATACGCAAGGCCATTGTTGAGGCAGAGGGATTTACTGTTGACGATGAGGAGGTGGAGGCGAGAATCCAGCAGATTCTGGAGAATGCGGACGAGGGAAAGGGACAAATCCGGAGATTCTACCGAAAGCCCAGCAACAGGGAGCACCTGAGAGAGGATCTTCTCGACAAGAAGCTATTCCATCATTTGACATCCTTCATAAAGGCAGATGAGGTCAAGGTCTTCACCAGGGATCTCAGAAGACAGCGAGGTGGTCCACCCAAGATCGTTGAATAGGAAAGGAAAAACATGAGCAGCAAATCCCAAGTTATCCCTATCGTGGTTGAACAGACAGGCCGGATGGAGCGAGCGTATGATATCTACTCACGTCTCCTGAAGGAGAGGATTGTCTTTCTCGGCATGCCCATCGACGACAATGTGGCCAGCGTCGTGATTGCCCAGTTGCTGTTTCTCGAAGCGGAGAATCCCGACAAGGACATATCGCTTTACATTAATGCTCCCGGAGGGTCCGTGACCGCAGGTCTCGGTATACTTGATACCATGAATTACATTAAGCCTGACGTGGCCACAATCTGCATGGGCCAGGCCTCGAGCATGGGTGCTGTTCTTCTGGCTGCCGGTTGTCGAGGTAAGCGTTCCGCACTCCCCAATGCACGTGTTATGATTCATCAGCCCTGGGCTGGTATGCAGGGGACGGCAAGCGATATCGAAATCCAGGCAAAAGAACTCATTGAAGTGAAGGATCGTCTGCTCAAGATTCTTGCCGAACAGACCGGACAAACCCTGAAAAAGCTCAAGAGGGACACCGATCGCGACCTTTTCATGTCACCCACGGAGGCACAGGAATACGGTCTGATTGATAGAGTCCTGGAGAGACGTTAGACCGGTCGTCTCCACATTCCTTTTCCTCCATCACCTTCCGCCATTCTACCGGGTCATCCGGGACTCGAAGGAACGTCCAGGGCGGTCCCGTTTTCAGCGGCACATACTTCCCGGGGGCCTGATCCGGTGGGCTTGTACGTGTACGAACAGAGGTTCTTCTGAGACGGAATAGAAGCTCCGGGTCCTGGAAAAAGGTTTCTCAGCAGCAGGAACGGTCGTAGATTTTTCGAGAGGGGCATCCATGTCAAACGTTGGTTTCCATCTGGTGAATGTTTTTCTTATGACAGTGCTCGCGGGCGCACCAGCTTTCGATTGTCCGCCGGATAGTGCTTATTTTCCGGACCTGGACACGACGAGTGCATCGTTCGGTAATACCGTAGCCACAGGGCTCTGTGCCTGCCTCGATTTTGGATCCACCCTTGCGGGAACGGACTCAACGGTCACCCTTACTATTCTTCTTACTGACAATGAACCCCTTCGCGCTTTTCAATTTGAAATCGCCGACAATACGGGCGACGCTCTGAAGGCAAGATCCGCCAAAGCGGGCAACAAGATCGAAGGGTGGACCGTTCCCATCGTCGAAACGTATCACGGCACCAGTCTCATTCTGGGGTTCAGCCTTTCGGGTGAGAAGACTCAGCCCGGTGTGGGTGATACCCTCGTTCAGATTACGTTCAGCATAGTGAAGCCGCTTGCGGAGATGCTCTCGTTCTATTTCGATAGTTTTGGTGGAGTTCGTCTGTCCGATGTTGATGCACAAAACGTGGCATGTAGTTTCCCGGATTCAGCGAATCCCGTATCTTATCCCGCCGGTTGGCCCGTGGCTCTCGAGGGAGGTTCCGGGGCACCCGACTCTTTCAGGCTGAGAGATAGTTTTCCCAAT
>JAZGBI010000016.1 GCA_036476315.1 Candidatus Neomarinimicrobiota bacterium
TATTTTCTGTTTTTTTTCCAAACCATACTCGTTGATCTTGCGATAGAGGGTGCGTTCGCTGATGCCCAACACGCTGGCCGTCTTTCTCCGATTGTTATTGAATTTTTTCAACGTCCGGGTGATAATCTCGACTTCCAGATCTTTCATGGTAACGTCGCCAATGACCCGGGAACTGATAGCCCTCGGGTGATCCGCCTCTGAAACTTCGGCAGAGGGACCCAAGAGTAGACTTCTTGTGGGGAGAAACCCGACATCTCCGGTTCTCGTGACGTCATCATCCATCAGGACAGATTTCACGTCCCGGAGATCTTGCCGTATGAAAAACAGCTGTTGGAGAATGAGTTCCCTTTCGGCCTGAGAAGTCGATTTGACAAGGGGAACGGGTAAATCCTTTGAGACTTCCCCCAGATGTGGGGTTAGATGTTTAAGTACCAGTTCGGCGGAAACTCTGTTTCCCTTTTCAAGAATGATGATGCTTTCAACAAAGTTCTTCAGTTCCCGCACATTGCCTGGCCAGTCGTACTGTTTCATGACCTTCAACGCGTCAGAAGTGAACCCCCTGAAAACGATTTCGTTCGTTCTGGAGAACTGCAGAGCGAACCGTTCCGTAAGCTCGTCAAGATCTTCCAGGTGATGGCGCAGTGGTGGGAGTTCGATCGTCACCGTCTGAAGACGATAGAACAGGTCCTTCCTGAAACTGTCCCTTTCAGTTTCTTTGAACAGATCCTTGTTTGTGGCAGCTATCACCCGAACGTCCACGTTTCGTGTCTTTGCGTCGCCCACACGCATGAACTCCCCGGTTTCCAGTACCCGGAGGAGTTTCACCTGCGTTCCGGGAGGCGTTTCCCCGATTTCATCCAGGAAAATCGTTCCGCCGTCGGCCTCTTCAAAGTAACCCTTTCTGTCCTCCCCGGCACCGGTGAAGGCCCCTTTCTTGTGACCGAACAATTCACTCTCAATTATCCCGACGGGAATGGCTCCGCAATTGACTGTGACGAGCGGTTCGTTGAAACGCTTGCTCAGTTTGTGAATGGCGCGAGCAACCATCTCTTTCCCCGTTCCTGATTCCCCCACAATGAGTACGGACATATCGATGGGTGCTATTTGACCAATCATTTCCAATACCTGTTCCATGGAATCGGACCTGCCAACCATACCCGATATCTTTCGAATCCGGTCCAGTTCAGTCAACGTATCGTCTCCTCCTCCATTGAAAAATAGGCATATGTCTTTTCCAGTCCCTCTCTTATATCCGTCGAGGGCACCCACCCGAGTATCTTCTTTGCGCGGCGGTTGTCCAGCACGCTTCTTCTCTGTTCACCTTTCTTCGCAGGGCCGTGATGGGGTTCCACGGACTTGCCTGACGTCGTGGCCAGAATGCTGAATATTCTATTGATATCCGTCTCCCGACCGGTCCCAATATTCAAAACTGAGTTCTCACCATGGTCAAGGACCACCACATTTGCCTCAACTACGTCCGCCACATAGACAAAATCCCGCGTCTGCTTCCCGTCCCCATTGATTGTGGGCATTTCGCCACTCACGAGACGACGGGAGAAAATGGCCACAACACCTGCTTCACCATCTGGATTCTGCCGGGGCCCGTAGATGTTGGCATACCTGGCAATAAAACAGCGCAGACCGTAGGTCTTGGCGTAGAAATCGATGTACTTCTCAAGGGAGAGCTTTGACACACCGTATGGTGAGACAGGCCTGAGGAGATGATTCTCATCAGCGGGAAAGGTGTCCTGCTCCCCGTAAATGGCACCCCCTGTTGAAGCGAAAATGAATTGCTTCACACCTGTCTTTACTGAAGCCTGTAGTAGGTTCAGACCTCCCAGGATGTTGACGTCTGCGTCAAATACGGGATCGGCCACGGATGCCCTCACATCCATCTGCGCAGCATGATGATTCACCACGTCAAACCGCTCTCGTTCGAAGATCTCCACGATCGACTCGGCGTCCCTTATGTCCACCTCATAGAACCTGCAATCCCTGTTCACGAAGTCTTTCCGTCCAGTGTACAGATTATCGATAACGACCACTTCGTGGCCCAGAGCAAGATAGGCATCCTGCACATGAGAGCCTATAAATCCTGCTCCGCCTGCGACGAGGATCTTCATGTAATTCGGTCTAAGGGTCGCTCGGTGATGGGTAACGATGCCCGTATAGTCCTTCGGCTGCGTCTCAAGAAAACATTCGCCCCACGACTGACGAAAGACAACTTCACGACACGGGCCTCGCAACCGAAAAACGTCAAACGATTTCCTTCCTCAACTTCTCAATCTCGTCGCGGAGTCTGGCCGCTTTTTCAAATTCCAGGTTTTCGGCAGCTTCGATCATCTCGGCCTTCATCATGTCCAGAACCGCTGCCTTATCCATCTCGTCAAAGAAATCCCCTTTTCGACCGTAGTCAGTGACGGTGGTGTCCCGACACGCATCTGCCACAGAAGTAGTGGACAGCACCTCCTCCACCGACTTGTAGATGGATCTGGGCGTAATGCCATGTCTCTCATTGTAATCGTGTTGAATCCTGCGACGTCGGTCACTCTCGTCCATGACCGACTTCATGGACTTCGTAACGGTGTCTGCATAGAAAAGGACCTTGCCGTTCAGGTTCCGGGAAGCTCGCCCTGCTACCTGCATCAAAGAGGTTTCTGACCGCAAGAATCCCTCCTTGTCAGCATCGAGTACCGCCACCAGGGATACCTCGGGCAGATCAAGTCCTTCGCGGAGGAGATTTATCCCCACAAGCACGTCAAATTCCCCCAGCCTGAGGTCTCTTAGAATGGTCACCCTTTCAAGGGAACCGATTTCGGAGTGGAGATAACGGACTCTCAAGTTCATTCCTATGAAGTAATCCGTCAGGTCTTCCGACATTCGTTTGGTCAGGGTCGTTACTAATAACCTTTCCTTTCTTGCAACGCGAGACTTGATTTCGCCCATGAGATTATCGATCTGTCCCCGCGTAGGTCTCACCTCGATTTCCGGATCCACGAGTCCGGTGGGCCGGATGAGCTGTTCCACTACGACTCCCTTGCATTTCAACAGCTCACGTTTCCCGGGAGTTGCGGAAACAAATACCACCTGGTTGATCACGTCATCAAATTCTTCGGATTTCATGGGCCTGTTGTCCAGGGCGGACGGCAGACGAAATCCATGTTGTACAAGAACTTCCTTCCGACTCCGGTCCCCCCAGTACATCCCTTCAGTCTGGGGAAGCGTCACGTGTGATTCATCAGCAAACATGAGGTAATCATCGGGGAAAAAGTCCAGCAAAGTCCAGGGCCTCTGACCCGGCTCACGACCCGAGAAATACCGTGAGTAATTCTCAATGCCGGAACAGTAACCCACTTCCAACATCATTTCCAGATCGAAGTTTGTCCTCTGTTCCAACCGCTGAGCTTCCAGCAACTTCCCCTCTGAACGCAATTCCTCAGCCCTTTGGGACAATTCTTTCCGGATTTCGTCCACGATTCCTCTCAACGAAGATTCATCCGTGATGAAGTGCTTGGCTGGATAAACGATGACAGAATCTATGGATCTGATGATTTCTCCCGTAACCGGATCAAAAGAATGAATGGATTCAATATCGTTTCCCAATGTCTCCACCCTCACGGCGACATCCTCGTATGCGGGAAATAGTTCTATGATATCACCCAGAACGCGAAATCTTCCCCTTTCCAGCACGGAATCATTCCGTGCATAATGGATGTTGATGAGGGATGTGAACAGGTCTCGCCGGGAAATCTTATCTCCTCTCCGGAGGGAAACAGTTTTCTCCTCATATTCCTTCGGAGATCCAATCCCGTAAATACAGGAAACGCTACTCACCACGATTACATCACGCCGCTCCAGAAGAGAACTCGTAGTCTTCAGGCGGAGCTTGTCAATCTCTTCATTGATTGAGGAGTCCTTCTCAACATAAGTATCCGTAACCGGAAGATACGCCTCTGGCTGATAGTAGTCATAGTAGCTGATAAAATACTCCACGGCGTTTTCAGGAAAGAGTGATTTGAATTCTCCGTACAACTGAGCCGCCAGGGTCTTGTTGTGAGAGATGACGATGGTGGGGCGCTGAACAGATTCTATGATCTTGGCCATGGTGAAGGTCTTGCCACTCCCTGTCACCCCCAGCAAGATCTGATACTTCTCTCCCAGCTGCAAAGCTTCCACCAGTTCCCTCACAGCGTTCTCCTGGTCACTGGTGGGATGAAAATCGGTATGGATTCGAAACTCTGACATTATGTCTTAGAATTTACCTTCACCCGACAGATTTATCAAGGAACCGAGTGAGAATTATTTTCAGGTGACAGGGGAAATCCTTCCCCGCGGTCAGGTCACTTTACGCCTGAGCAGGTTCAGGAAGCGTCTGCCCGAATTGACTCCCATGAGGGCCAATCGCGTTGGCAGAGAACCCGATGCGATGGCAGCGATATAGGTGGCCATGTTCTCAGGCGACAGCATATGGAAGTCAGGCGGCCTTCGCTCATACACGTCAAAGAATTCGGTGTTCACCGTGAGATGCTCCCGGAAAACCGCAACCCCCGTAATCGGGATGCTATCCCAGCTCATGAACGGAACAATGCACTTCTCTTACGCCTCCTGTCCCAGCAGAGACGAGACGTATTCTGAGGGAACGAAACGGATCAGGTCGTCCAGTGTCTCTCCCACTCCGAGAAAAGTGACAGGAATATTCAACTCACGGCTGATCCGAAAAATGATCCCTCCCTTCGCTGTACCGTCCATTTTGGTCAGGATGATCCCGCTCAAGGGAATGTGCTCATTGAATACTGACGCCTGAGACAGTGAATTCTGACCCAGATTTGCGTCAAGAGTGATATAGTTGACAAGGCGGAACCGTGGGAATTTCGTGGAAACAACACGGTACATTTTTTCTACTTCTCTCATGAGATTCCCGGATGTATGCAGTCGCCCCGCCGTATCGATGATGGCAATCTCGCGTCCCCGCGATTCAGCAGCCTTCATCCCGTCAAATATGACAGAGGAAGGATCCCTTGAAGCGTCGTTCCAGATCAGATCCACTCCTGCTATGGCGGACCACCCTTTCAACTGTTCCACAGCGGCGGCTCGATATGTGTCGGCCGCAATAAGGAGAACGTTGCGTCCTTTTCTCCGTAGTCGATGAGCCAACTTGGCCACCGTGGTTGTTTTTCCAGTCCCATTCACTCCAACAACTAAAACGGCTGTCGGCACACTGTTTTCGAGATCATCTGATGCGTTCTGTTTCACCAGAATCGATTCAAGATGGTTCCGGAGGTCTTCTCTCAAACCGCTCTTATTTCCCCGTTCCCTCATCCATTCCAGTATCTCCTGGGTCGTCTTTACCCCCATATCTGAAGAGAGAAGTAGGGGTTCAAGCTCCTCCATCGTTTGCCGTGACAGTCCTTTCAGATCGATCCTACCCAGGATTTCCAATATCGATTTCCTGGATCTGGTCAGGGACTCAAGAAGTTTGACAAACGGAGAACCTACCACCCTATATCCACCTTATTGTCTTAGCAAGGACAGATGTAACAACACATACTGAATCCAGCTGACGATCGCTATCGCCGTTGCCACAAGTAACAGATAGAATCCCACGGCCTCCACGCGAATCACGTACAGGAAAACGGCTGCGGTCGAGATCAGCACTGTTAACTTTCCAAGCAAGGTGGAGCTCAGCACAACTGAATAGTGGTTCATGATGTACACTCCGCTCAAGGAAATGGACAAATATCTTACCATATAGACTATCATGAACCATAAGGGGAATTGACGCGTCTGGTCCATTGTCATAAACAGCACGACGGAGAGTAGGGCAATGGCATCCGCAGTGGGGTCCAGGATCTTACCCACATTCGTGATCTGGTGCGCGCGTCGAGCGAAAAAACCATCGAAGATATCGGTGGCAATGGCCAGGAGAATAAGACCAACGACAGGGGCCGTGGAATCCAGAGAGAGGAAGTAGACGATGGGAAGAGCCAGGAACGCCCGGAGAACACTCAGTCCATTGGAGAGGGTGATAACCCTTTGAGGGTCTGTAATAGAAGGCTTATCGGGATTTCCCCGCATGATGGAGAGACTCACTCCTCAGTGTCATTTTCTTAATCACACCATCTTCGATGCACACAGCTTCGTTGCAAAGCGCTCGGGCAATCCGTTTGGAATGACTGATCAAGACAAGGTGCTTCCTGGTCATGCACCCGCGTATGAATTCGATGAGTTTCGCTTTCTGATTCTCTCCCAGTGAAAACGTCGGCTCGTCAAGAACAACAAGATCGTAATTCGCCAGAAGCATTAGTACTACGAGAGCGACCCGAACGACAGAAATCTTCTCCCGATGAATCTGCTTGTGTCTCAGAATTTCCCAGGAGATCTGAAACTCCCGAAGCACATGCCGAAACAGTTTCTTTTTTCCTGGCTCAAATAGACCGCCTTGAGTTAACTCCTCAAGCACCTCGTCAAAAGTCCTGCCGCCGAAAAGACGCTCAGGCAGCTGGGGCAGTAATCCCTTTTGGGGCCGCCGGCCGTCACCTGCGGAAAGCGTGACATGCCCACGCAGTGGGCTCTCCATGCCTGCGATTAGATTACCCAACGTGGATTTGCCGCACCCGTTTTCACCCAATACCGCCAGCGATCTGAATGGACCGATCCTGATCGTCTGATCTGAAAAGAGAGACGGTGCGCCATCGTAGCGGAATGAGAGTCTGTCGATTTCCATAACGAGTTTCCCCCTGGGCGGTGAGTAATCAGTGTTGAGGGGTGAAGAGTCCACTATTCCGGAAATCAGCCTATCGAGGCGTAGCTCCCAGTAACTGGTGGCGTTCTTCAGGTCCCGCACGTCAGAAGTAAACCAGAGCACGACAGCATTCTCATTTCTGCAATGCGCGTTAAGAATCTCCGCGACCTTTTCTTTGTTTCTTTGACTTAAGAAGGCGAGACCGTCGTCTATGACCAACAAATCCGGTCGGACCGACAGCGCCGTTGCCAAGTTCAAGAGCTCCTTCTCTCCACCCGACAGGGAATTTGGATGACGATCTCCTCCCCATGGAAAATCGAATGTGTTCGCGATTCTCCGGACTTCCGATCCTATGTGCCGTGAGTCCCACCCCTCGTTTTCCATATTGAACGCCAGTTCTCGCAGGACCGTGGGAGAGACAATCTGGTCATCCGGATCCTGCATAACCAGCATTGGGTTTTGCATGAGAGTTGGGCGTTCGAGAAGGAATGTTCCCATTTCTGCTGGATCGGATACTGAAAAGATTTCGCGACAAAGGCGGGATTTCCCCACACCGCTCTCTCCGTAGATCAAATGAATGCCGGGACGAAGGGCTATTCTTGCCGAAGAAGTATCGAACTTGGGAAAGCGAATGGTAAATGAAAATTCAGTCACGGAGAATTCCCCTCACTACCCTTGTCGCAGAGCCGATATTCCTGTGAATGACACCGGTGGCAGCGAGACTCGACTCCACGAAGAAATCGTGATTATCGATCAACTTGTCCATAGTGGAACGGAACTCCTCCTGCGATGAGATTGTGAAACCACCTCCCGAGTTAAGAAGCTCCTCAGCGGCATGCGAATTGTGGAAGCGGGGGCCGAACACGGTTGGCAACCTGGCGATGGCCGGCTCCATAACATTGTGAATCCCTGTTGAGAATCCCCCTCCCACATAGGCTATGCGACCCTGCCAGTACAGTTCAGCAAGCATACCAACCTCGTCAACAATGACCGCCCTCGCTTTCCTGAATTCACCATTCTTGCATTCTGAAAACAGCTTCGGCTCGATGTCGGAGGAGTCAAATGACCTCATGGTCCGCTCCAGGAATTTCGAATCAGGTTCATGGGGAACCCAGTAGAGGAGCAGCTCTGGATGTTCATTCAATAGATCAAGTATGGGTGGTAGTACGACGTTCTCATCATCAGGCCAGACACTCCCTGCAATGACGCGCAACTGCCTTTCCAGAACGGATTTCGTTCTTTCAACTGACGGCCTATCTGCCATCTCTTTCACCTGATCATACCGGGGATTGCCCAAGACCCTGACGATACTCCTGCTTCGCTTGGCCAGGAGTCTCTTGATGGCTATGTGGTCCCGCTCTGAGACCGTGTAGACCGAATCGAGATTGTTGTAGATGTGTCTGTAGAGATTAGAAATGACAGGCCAGAGTCTCGAACTGCCTCGATTGATTCTCGCTGAAAAGAGCGTTGTTTTGATTCCCAACCTTCTGGCGGCCCAGATAAGATTGGGCCACAAGTCGTACTCCGCAAATATTAATTTGTGAGGTCTGACGAGTTTCAATGACCGCCGGCAAGTCCAATAGAAATCAAGAGGCAGGTAAATCTTGCAGTCAATATTGGGATCAAAGACGTTCTTGTAACCTGAGGGTGAAAAGAAACTGACAACCACGATGCTGTCCGGTTCCACCTCTTTCAGTCCGGCCAGAACCGGGCGTACCTGTTCATACTCTCCGTGAGATGCGGCATGGAACCATAGTACCAGTTGATCGGGATTTCTGCGAGAGAACTGTGCCGTCAGTTTTCGCAGGGAGTTTCTCCGTCCTCGAAATCCCTCCCGGACTTTCTCATTGAAGATCGATACAATAAACCCGGCCACCATCAACAGTGGAAGGAAAGCTAAGTTGTACAGAATCTTCCAGATGACCTTCATTCTAGCCCCCGTTCAAAAGAGATTTGAAGGACGTGAAAACGGCATCGGACCTGATCCCGGTCATGCAGAACCGATCAGTGCGGTAGCAGGGACGACTTCCATTTTTTGAGCAGGGCTGGCACCATGGGTGGGCCGTAACCATCACGGAGTTTCTTCTTCTGACCCGTGCTCCCGTCTCCCTGGATGTGGGACCGTTGATCATCACGACGGGAGTTCCCAGCGCCTCCGCCCCATGAATCAGCCCCGTGTCACTGCCTATTGCCGCTCTGGCACAGGAAAGAATGGCGAGAGACGTTCGAAGATCTGTCACTCCTCTCAGGTTGACAGAATCGGGAACCTGGCTGGCTATGTCATCACAGACGGAATCTGACGAGCCACCGAGCAAAACAATGCCCAGCTTTTCTTCCCGGGCAATAGCTGTCAACACCTCGATGTAACCAGCGACCGGCCAGATTTTTGAGCGCCAGGCGGCACTCGGAATGACGGCGGCAAAGTCTCCACTGATTCCGTACGATTTCAATTGGAGGCGGGCCCGCTCCTTTTCCAGGGAAGAGATGTACAGCCTGGGTCTTAGGTTGGGACGTTCCCCGTTCTCGCCGTTTAAGAGAGCCCAGTAGTCCGAAAGCACGTCGTAGTTTCCACCGAATCGGTTGTGGTGGAGATAGAATAACAGGAATCGATTCAATCTCGGTTTTCTGTACGTAAGCCAGTGACGATTCTTCAGCCACCACCGGATATACTTCGTCCGTAACGAGTTATGAAGATCCAGGCAGAAATCATAGTCAAAATCACTCAATCTCATTGCGAGGCGCCGCAATGAACCTACGGTAGCGCTTCTCTCAACCAGAATGATTCTGGCCAGATGGGGATTGCCTTCAAGGATCGAGCCGTAGTCCCGAAGCGTCAGGAAATGAAATTCATATCCCGGCATCTTACGATGAAGATACTCCACAACCGCCGTCGTGAGAACAATGTCTCCGATGGAGCTGAAGCGAAGGATCAAAAGCCTGTTCCGACCCATACTTTGGTGCTGCCGTTGATGCTCAATCGATTTGACGATGGTGAGGAATCAATCTACCGACCATTCCCACCCCTAGCGAGTTCGCCGGGTGTTGTAATGGGTAAGGTCGGTCAGCGATTTCTTATAGGGAGTATCGGGAAAAGTACCCAGAGCTTCAACTGCCTGTCCTGAGTAATCTTCAATCCGGCTCTGAGCGTAATCAAAACCGCCATGCCGGTCAACAATATCTTTGAGCGTTTCCATGTCGTTGGAGAGCGAACCGTTGAAGAGTATCCGGTTCATCCTTCGACGTTCTGCGGGTGTCAATTCGGAAGATAGTGTATGGATGACCGGGAGCGTGATCATATTCTTTGTCATGTCGAGCTGGGTCTCTTTCCCCATCTCCTCCTCTGAGCCCAAAAAGTCGAATAGATCGTCCTTGATCTGGAATGCCATACCGAAGTTTTCACCGTACGCCTGAAGTGCCCGCTTCTGTGATTCGTCCTTTGACGAGGTGATCACGCCGAGCTCACAGCAGGTGGAAATGAGGGCTGCAGTCTTGTCCCTTATCATCTGGTAGTAGACGTCTTCCGTCATCGATTTACGGAAACTCTCTTCAATTTGCTGCATCTCCCCTGAGCTCAGTTTCTCTGCCGTGGCTGAAATAAGATCGAGCACCTCAAAGTCCCTGATTCGAATAAGGTTGGACAGGACCTTGCTGAGAATGAAGTCCCCCATGATGACGGATGTTTTGTCTTTCCAGATACGATTAACGGTGGGAAAATCTCGTCGAATCTTAGCCCCGTCGACAACATCGTCGTGCATCAGTGACGCAACATGAAGGAGTTCAACGATGGCGGCTGCTTTGTAGCTGTTGAGGGTGGGACCTCCACATATGCGGGCTGAGAAAATGGTAAGAATAGGTCGTATTCCCTTCCCTTTGAGACGGAGAAGATAATGCCCGATAGCGTTGATGAGCCTCACTTCGGACTTCAGAGCATCTTCAAATTCCTTCTGAAAGATTTTCAGGTCTTCAAGGATGGGCTCCACGATAGACGTGAGTTCTGTCGATTTCTTCATGGATGTTAATTTACCCTCAATCCATCCTCAAGGTCAGCTAAAATTTTCTGCTGAAGAGTCCGGAGACACCGATACTCAGTTCATAGAGAACGACGAGAGGAAAGGTCATGAGTCCAAGACTCAGAGGGTCTGGAGGAGTTATTAACGCTGAAAGGACCATAATGAAAATGTACGCGTGCCGCCGATAATGCCTCATGAACGCTGGAGTCACGAGGCCGATAGAAGAAAGTATCATCACAAGAACGGGCAACTCGAAAATAAAACCCGAGGCCACGAGGATCCAGAGAATGTAGCTGAAATAGTAGTTGATTGAAAAATCATTGCGGATGTCCACATGACCCATGGACATAAAGAAATTCAGGGAAAAGGGGATGATCACAAGATAGGCAAACAGTACGCCTGCGATAAACGAAATGAAAGAAAACGTGATAATGGGAATCGCATACTTCCGTTCATTCTTCAGAAGTCCCGGTGCGGCAAATTTCCACGTTTGATATGTGATGACGGGTAGTCCCAGGACAATGCCTCCCACGAGAGCGATTCCCCATTTCAGCATGAACATCCCATGGACACGAAGTACCTGAAGCTCAGGAGGGGGGTTCAGTGACGTGGCGGGTCTCAACAAAATCCAGAAGATGGGATCTATGAAAATGAATACGATAACGGCCCCCACGACGATTCCACCAAGCGATTTGATAAGTCTCCAGCGCAATTCCTCAAGGTGATCGAGGAATGGCATTTCGCCTGCACCTTTGCGATTCTCGTCTTTCATGCCAATGAAGCCATAAGATCCCGGGCAGCTTCGTAGGGGGAGACGTTATTCTTCCTGAACTGTTCGATTCTCCGGTTGAGATCGTTCTCCCTCACTTCCCCCAAGAACCGCCTGGTCAGCTCTTCACGAACTTCGTTTCGTACCCGGGCCGAATACTGCTTACGACGCCTGGAGCTGAATGTCCCCAGTTTCTTCAGTTTTTCGACAAGACCTACGATCTCTCCGTAGACGTCTTCCACCCCTTCACCCGTGGTCGCCACGGAAAGAAGGGTTTTGGGTATGAATTGTCTCTCCTGGAACGATTCTCCAACATACTCCTCAAGCGTCCGGGCAACAATTCGAGCCCCCTTCCTGTCGGCCTTGTTGACAACAAATATGTCGCCAACTTCGATGGGACCCGCTTTCATGAACTGAATTTCATCGCCCGATTCCGGGACGAACATGACGATGGTAACATCCACACTCTCAATGACTTCCAGCTCAACCTGCCCGATCCCAACGGTTTCGAAAAGGATATAGTCTTTGCCGGTACAGGCCAGAATTTCACCCACGTGACGGGACATTCTTGCTAGCCCACCTGTCCGACCTCGCGTTCCCATGCTTCTTATGTACACCTTTTTGTCAAGTGCGTGTCGATCCATTCTCAGGCGGTCACCCAGCAGAGCACCTCCTGAAAACGGGCTGGTGGGATCCACTGTGACAACCCCCACCGATTTCGAGTCCTTACGCATCAGACGGATGATTCCATCGATGAGAGTACTCTTTCCTGCACCAGGGGGTCCGGTGAACCCTACCCTGATGGCTTCCTGTGCGTATGGGAAGATCAGGCTGAGAATGTCATCCAGGTCTCCCGTCTCATTCTCCAGACGAGATATCAATCTGGAGACCGTCCGGAGATCGTTCTTCCTGAGGTCGTTCAGGATGTCTGAATTCATTGTGGAGCCAGGCTGCTTACTGGGATTGAATGGGGAACAAGACCCCGGAAAGACGAGGTTAGCCGAAAGCTCGTTTGAACTCGGTGTAATCCAGGATCGAAAGAGTGCGACCGCGTCGCTCAATCATCTCCTTCTCCTCGAGCTTTCTCATCATCCTCGAGACCGTCTCTCTGGAGGTGCCGGCCATACTGGCGATATCCTGCTGGTTCGGGAGATTCCGGATATGCACGACACCATGTCGAATCATCCCCAGCTCTTCAGCAAGACGAAGGAGGGTAATACCAACGCGGTGCTGTGCATCGGTTAAGGAAAGGCTTTCAATCTGCTGATCACTCTTTCTGATCCTCCCGGCCAATTCAGTAAGAAGAGAGATGGCCATCTTGGGAAATTTCTCGAGGATTTCAAGGAAGTCACGGCGTCTCAACATCAACACTGTGGAATCTTCAAGGGCGATGCAATTCGCCGACCTTGTTTCTCCGTCCAAGAGCGACATTTCCCCGAAAAAATCACCTTCACCCAACATGGCCAGGATAACTTCCCTCCCGTCCTCGCTCACCCGCGTAATTTTTACGCCTCCGCTACCGATGATGAAGAACGCATCGCCAAACTCTTCCTCCATGAGAATGATATTGTTCTTATTATAAGAACGCTTGGTCATGCGGGACAAAATATTTTCGAGGGCGGAAGAACTGAGCTCAGAAAAAATAGGGACGGTAGAGATGAGTTCGAGATCAGTCACGACTCAAAAGTAAAGCCTCGCGCCAATAAATCAAACTGTTTTCGACCGTCCCGGGAGCAGGTGTCCCGTTCACGAAACCAACGCATCCTTTCAATCATTGATTATTCCGTGCGTGACCGATAAATTCGCACCGGTTTTCTTTGAAGGGATTGTGATGCAAATCATCCTATAAGTCGAACAGGGAATCGAAGTGGAAAAACAGAAAAGATCAGCCTTGAAGGGACAGAGACAGCAGAAAGTACGGTACGAAAGAAACAAGCACTATAGATCTCGAATGAAGACAGCGATCAAGAGGGTACTTTCCTCATCAAAGAAAGAGGAGGCGGAGACCCTTCACAAAGACGCGGTATCTCTCATTGACCGGTTGGTTACAAAAGGGATTATTCACAAGAATACTGCTGCCAGACGGAAATCTGCTATCAGCCGTCATCTGAATTCCCTTTCATAGCCTCTACGCTCTCGCTCACGGGTCTCAGACCATTCACCCCACGTCATTGATCCTGTCGAGGACTTGATAGTTGGGGGATGCCTTTATTATTTTCACATCGTGGGGGTGACCTTCGCGGTAAGACGAAGGGGAAATCTGGATGAAGCGAGTCTTAGTTTGCATCTCAGAAATGTTGGCGGCACCGCAGTAACCCATCCCTGTTCTTAAGCCCCCCACCAGTTGATAAGTGGCTGACCGGACGCTTCCCCGGTAGGGTACCATCCCTTCCACGCCTTCGGGAACCATCTTGATTATCTCTTCACCTTCCTGGAAGTATCTGTCGGCACTCCCCTGCCTCATGGTCCCCAGTGAGCCCATTCCCCGGAAAGACTTGTACTGGCGACCCTCATAGTGTATGACCTCACCCGGACTCTCGTCCAATCCCGCCAGCAATCCTCCCAGCATGACACAGTCAGCTCCAGCAGCGACCGCTTTGGCGATGTCACCGGAATAGCGGATTCCACCATCTGAAATGAGAGGGATATTCTCCGCCGATGTCACTTCGCGGCAGTCTATAATCGCCGTCAACTGCGGTACGCCAATACCGGCCACCACCCGGGTAGTGCAACTTGCCCCTGCTCCGATCCCTACTTTGACGGCATCCGATCCTGAATCAACCAGTGCCTTCGCTCCCTCGGAAGAAGCCACATTCCCAGCTATGATAGAGACCGACGCATATTCCTTCTTCACCTTTTCCAGGCTATCGAGAACACCCTTGGAGTGTCCGTGGGCGGAATCCAAGAACAGGATGTCCACACCCGAATCGATGAGCGCCGCGGCCCGGTCCAGAATGTCCTCCGTGACACCTATCGCGGCTCCCACCCTCAACCGGCCGTGGCGATCCAGTGTGGCTTTGGGGTGTTGCTGTTTCATGAGAATATCCCTTACAGTCACCATCCCGGCCAGTTTCCCGTTCCCCTCCACAAGGAGAAGCTTCTCAATTCTGTGCTTCTGGAGAATCTCCTTTGCCTTGTCAAGAGTCGTGTCTTTTGAGGCCGTTACGAGATTCTCCCGTGTCATACAATTGTGTACAGACTGATCGAGATTTGTCTCGAATCGAGTATCGCGTTCGGTCAAAATGCCAAGGAGATTATTATCGTCATCCACGATGGGAAGGCCGGAGATGTTGTGCTCTTTCATCACAACGATTGCCTCCCGGATCGACCGGTCAGGAGAAAACGTGACGGGATTGAGAATGACGCCACTTTCAGCCCGCTTGACTTTCACCACCTCCCTGGCTTGCCTTTCTATGGACATCGCCTTGTGGAGAACGCCGAGACCGCCCTCCCTGGCCATGGCGATCGCCATATCCGCCTCGGTGACTGTATCCATGGCGGCACTGATAATCGGGATTTCCAAGCCGATGCGCCTCGTCAACCTGGTGGAAACGCCCACGTCCCGCGGGACCACCTCGGATTTACTCGGTACCAGGAGAACATCGTCGAACGTCAACGCCTTCCTGAAATCTCTTTCCTTCGCCATCGTCTACTCCAATCTAACTTTTGATTCGACACTTGAAATGATCTTTCCAGTCCCTACCAGATCGACAGCTTTGTCGATTTCTGGAGATAAGACACGGTCCTCCCTTGAAAATCTCACGTGCCTTCGGACCAGTAACCTCATGGCCTGAGTGGCCGGTGAGGGTCTGAGGGGACGATGGAGATCAATCATGTGAGTAGCAACCAATAACTCAATCCCGAGAATGCGAATTACATTCTCGACGATACGGAGAAGCTTCCTTCCGGCCCAGAGCGCCATGGATACAAAATCCTCCTGGTTTGACTGCGTGGGGATCGAATCTACAGATGCGGGAAATGCCTGCGTCTTGTTTTCGGAAGCGAGCGAGGCGGCCGTCACCTGTGCCATCATGAAACCCGATTCGAGTCCGGGATCGCCCGCCAGGAACCTGGGGATCTTTCCCTCTATACCTTCCATGATCCGGAATATCCTCCGCTCTGAAATCGCGCCAACCTCTGCAGCCGCGATGGACAGAACATCCATCGCCTGTCCTACTATCTCAGCATGAAAGTGACCCGACGTCGCTATCTGTCGCTTACGGGGAAAGAAGATGGGATTATCGCTCACACTGTTTATCTCATTCTCGATTATTCTCTTCGCACAAAAATAGAGCTCCCTGCTGGCCCCGTGCACATGTGGAATGCACCGGAAACTGTAGGGATCCTGGACAATCTCACAATCGGAATGAGAAGCGACGATTTCGCTTCCCTGCAATATTCGCCACACATTGGTTGCCGATTGAAACTGGCCCCGATGCTTCTTCAGTCGATGAATGGTAGGATGAAATGTCTCCCGGGATGAAAGCGTCGCTTCCACGGACATGGCCCCCACACAATCCGCCGCCTTGAGAACCCTTTCCATGCGTATCAAAGCAAGAATGCCGAGAGCCGTGGAAGCCTGAGTCCCGTTAATGAGACTCAGAGCCTCCTTGGGCTGAAGTACCAGAGGCTCCAATCCCACTTCCCGCAGAACCACCATTGAGGGGAGAATACGGTCACTGAAATGAACTTCCCCTTCACCAATGAGCGCCAGTGCCATGTGGGAAAGGGGAATGAGATCACCACTCGCCCCCACTGACCCCTTTGACGGGATAACCGGCAAGATGTCCTCGTTCAGAAAATCCCGCAACTGCCTCACCACTTCCCATCTCACACCGCTGTATCCAAAACTGAGATTGATTAGCTTGAGAAGCAGTATCGTGCGGGTGACCCCGTAGTCGAAGGGATCGCCCATACCCGCAGCGTGACTCCGCACCAGATTCAACTGTAACTGGTTCTGGTCCCTCTCATCAATCTTTTCCTGACTCAAAGCACCAAATCCGGTATTCACACCGTAAATCATCTTACCGGATTTCAGCATCTCCTGGAACTCTTTGTGGCAGTGCATGATTTTGTCTCTTATATCAACTGATACTTGAATCCTCTGAGATTGGTTCAGAAGAAGTTTGAAATCGTCAATGGAGAATCTCTGACCTTTTATGCGAATCATGGGGACTTGAGAATTTACCTTCCCATCCTCTTCTGAATCAAGCCATTTGCCCGGGTCTAGCCTCTACTACTCTCCGCAAAAACTCTCCGCAGGATCAAGTGGAGAAGAGACAGAATCTAATGATGATCATATTTGTAAGAAGACCGAGATCTAAATCCGGTTGTTTGGAAAATCACTGTCATGTTCTCTTATTGGTCGATCCATAATTATCCCTTTATCCCTTGCCTGCCAGCCCTCATTCTTCGGGAGCAGGCTGGCGGGGTGACTTCGTGGTTAGTCTATCCATCAAGACAGCTCAGAGGGATCGTGAAAAGGAATCATGGAAACGGGGATCGCCTTCTGAAAATAGTGTCCATACCTCTTCTTCACCACGCGGTTGTCCATGCTGATGAAAATGCCTTCGTCACGGGTTGTCCTGATTAGCCTGCCAAAGCCTTGCCGAAACCTCATCCTCGCTTCAGGTACAGAGTACTCGAGAAATGGGTTGCGTCCCATTTCGAGCAGTTTTTCTCCGTACGCCTCTACCACCGGATCATTGGGTACGTCGAAAGGGAGTTTTGTGACGATGAGAATTTCGAGAAGATCATTCGGCAGATCCACCCCTTCCCAGAAGGATCTCGTTCCCATGAGAATCCCCTTTCTGGAGTTCTTCAAGGCGGTCAACAGGGAGGTGCGCGAAGAGACCGGGCTCTGAACAAGCGGGTTGATATTGTGAGCCACTCCCCGGGCCACCAGTTCCCTGAAACTCTGTTCCAGTGTCTTCCACGAGGTAAAGAGAACCATGGTTCGCCTTCCCCACTTGCTGTGGACATGTTCAATGAGGTCCGAAATCAGACCGGGGAATTTCGAGGAATCGGGAGATGTGTCACCGGCCCACTGGAAATAGCGGCACTGCTCTTCGAATCTGAAGGGACTGTCAAATGAATCCTCAAGAATTCGCTTGTCCCCGACAGCATCTATTCCCAGCCGGGAAGCCACATACTCAAAACCGTCACCTCCCCTCAAAGTGGCAGACGTGACGACAACAGAGTCGAGTGGGCGGAACAGAATCTCAACCAGATCCTTACCCACATCGACCGGGACACCATTCAATGAGAGGGTCAGTTCGCCATTTTCAAACCTCCCTGTCTCCCAGTAGACCCACTGCTCCTGATGCTGAATCGCCACCGCATCGATACGGGATTTGATTTCCGAAAAGGACTCGGTTAACCTTTCGACAGTAGCCGCGGTTTCCTCATCCGCCGATTTCTCGGGAAGTCCGTTCAACTTAGCTTCTAGAGAACTGACCTCGCGGAGCCCGGACTGGATGGCTTCTGCCAGATCCCGCAGATCCGGACCGACCGACTGGAATTCATCTTCAAAGGATCGGTACCTTTTCCTCTGCTCAAACCATGCATTCGCAGCGTAATTTTCCGCGTGATTCCCGGCCAACTTCTGGAAGAACTGTCTGCTTGCATTGAGAACATTTTCGGTCGCCTCCTGAACGCGGTCGAACTGTCCCACCACTTGAGGATGACTCCTTCCAGTTACCTCCATCCGGTTCCTCAGACGACGGGATCGACTGGAAGTCCTGTCCGCCGAACTCAAGAGATTCCTTATCCCGCGGTGGTCTATCGTCACCTGAAACTGATCATAGGCCGACCGTACAAGGTTGTGCGCCTCGTCGACAATAACCCGCGTCACGGGGGGAAGAATACCGGGATTTGACATCTCCGCCAGCAAGAGAGAATGATTGACCACGACAAGATGAGCCCCTCGACTCGCTTCACGGATGGGTCCCAGAAAACAGCCGTCATGACCGGCGCAGAGTTGACGAGTACAGAAACCCGGTTCGCTATGGATCAGCTCTTTGACACGCCTCGATTTTCTATGGAGGAAACCGGGACATTCGTCGAAGTCCCCCGATTTGGTCCATGTGAGCCAGACAATGACGGGAACCAGACTTTGGGCCTCAGACGGCGAAAGCATCCCCTCAGGATTCTCCAGCAACCTCTCGAGGCGAGTCTCGCAGAGATAATTCCGTCTCCCTTTCAAGAGAGTTGCGGTGAAAGGAATATCCAGAGCCGCGGCCAGTTTGGGTATTTCCTGAAGAAATAACTGGTCCTGCAGGTGTTTTGTGTAGCACGAAATTATGGTTGAATCATCTCTCTTCTTTGCCTGCTCGAGGGCAGGATAAAGATAGGCCAATGATTTCCCCAACCCTGTGCCGGCCTCGGTGATGCCGATTGCCCTCTCAGAAAAGACTTTGTCGATGAAACTGGAATAACGGATCTGGTGGGACCTCACCTCAAACAATCCAGCTCCTTCTCCCCCACTTTTAGCGTTTTGAACAAAAAGACCGTTCTCGCCAAAAAGGTGATCCGAGGAAGGGGGAAATTCCTCTGATGAACCGCGGTAATCGAAGACATTGGAACTCAGATTCTTATCGATCTTTGACTCCACCAATCCTGTTTCCGTAAGATTTTCCTTCACCAGATGATTGGCGAGATTCAAGAACAGCTCTTTTGTTGATACGGGAAACGGTTTGAGAACGGTCAGAATCTTCTGAATCACGGAGAGGGGATACGAGCTCGCTTCTTCGACCAGACGAAGAAATATGTGTCCCGCCTGTACTGCGTCTTCCAACGCCCGATGCCCGTGACCCTCGTCGTAGCCGAAATATGATCCAACCGATCTCAGGTTATGGCTGTTAAGAAAAAAGAGGAACGACTGAGCCAGAAAAAGAGTGTCGTAAGCAGGGTATTGCTTGGGAGGGTCATGGGGACGGTGTCTGTGCATCAACTTTTTCAGGAAGCCAAGGTCAAAACCGATATTGTGGGCGACAAGGGGATCTTCTCCCAAGAAGCGAGTCATCTTGCCAAGAACGTCCTTTTCCGCAGGGGCTCCGGAAACCATGTTGTCATCGATGCCCGTGATTGCGGTGATAGTCGAAGGAATGGGCCTTTGGGGATTTACGAGTGTGGACAGGGAATCTTCGACCTCACCATCCCGGAATCGCACGGCCGCAAACTCGATAATTCTGTCTCTGTCCGGATCCAGGCCTGTCGTCTCGAAATCAAAGGCAACAAAACTGTTAAGATCCAGTATCCGGAGAAGACCAGAAAGTCTCATTCAGGATGCGGTTCGGTGGGCAAGTCGTGACTTACATGGAAGGTTGGATAGTCCACATTGAACCGAAAATAATAGTAGAATTTCGAGAAGTAGAACAAGACTATGAGGGCCAGGAAAAACCATGGGTACCTGACGCACACGAATGCGGCGAGAATGAAGACGGGATAGCGGACTGCTCTCTGAATATGATCCATTCGTGTGAAGGCTAGCGCCACCAGGAAAAAGGGGAGCGACACAGCAGAGGAAGTACTGATCACGGCGTCGTGGTGGAGGTAGCCGAGAATCATGGAGATGGACAGGAAAACGGTTCCCCAGACGACGGCCGGACGGGATCCGAATCTCACGGCGAAGGTACTCTTCTCGGCCTCCCTATCCCCTTTCAGGTCGGAAACACCACCCATGACCGACCAGGCCACAAACGCCAGTACGTACGGCAAGGAAGAGAAAAGTCCTGACAGAGTACCGACTGAAGCGTGGTTCCATCCAAGCATAAAAAGGGACGTGGCCGCAAGAGCGTGTGAAATCAGACTCAATATCGGTCTCCCGCTCCAAAGGAATTTGGGATCGTTATGAAGGATACCCCACGCGAAATAGAGGAGCAAGGCCCAGACGATACCCATGGGAACACCGCCTATCACTGATGTTCCGATGACCAAAAGTGATCCCGACACTGCCAGAACCGTTATCAACTTCCGGACTTTTTCCGGTTCCATACCTTCTTCTTGAACAAGGGTGATTCTCTGATTAATCCTGTCGGCGTGACTGTTCCGAATCTGGTACTGAACGAAGGTGGCTCCCACAAGGAGTGTCACTCCGGACACAAGAAGGAACGCTTGCCAGCTTATGTTTTCAACCCAGTACAGCTCTGGGTTTTCTCCAGCCGCAGCTACGCTCACTCCAGCCAGAATCATGATCCAGATAGGAAAGAAAAGCGGTGGGTTCATAAGAAAGAAAGTGTCAAAGAAGCGGATCCGTTCCCTGATCTTGTAATACAACTCCGAGTCGTACTTTATCAAACGAGCCACAATCATACGGGTATTTTCAGCACCGCTACCCCACCAGAGGATGCCCGGTGATCGTCTTAAATATCTCGTTCACAATAATCAGAAAAACCACAAGTGCAGCAATACCGAACATGGTCTTCCCCAGCCTGACAGACACTATTTCTCTCCGCAAACCCCGGGCCAGTTCCTCCAGAAATGACGGCAATCCCCACTTCGCGAGGATGAATATGCCCGTCAACATTCCACCGATGGGCAACATGTACTTTGAAGAAGCTTTGTCGAGGAAGTCAAAGAAACTGACTCCAAAAAATGTGGGAAAATCGTCAGGACCACCGAGAGAGAGGGAGGAAAACGCTCCCACGACTCCGATGATTCCACCGAACAGATAAGTGGCCCGGGCTCTTGGCCAACCTTTTTCGTCGATGAAATATGCTGTCACCACTTCCAGAATGGAGATGGCTGATGTGAGAGCGGCCAGAAAAAGAAGAAAGAAAAAAAGCGTGCCCCAGATGAGCCCACCGGGAATCTGCGGAAAGATTGTGGGCAGAACGACGAAAATCAGTCCCGGCCCCTCAGCCGGGTCCGCGTTCAGAGCGAACACCGTGGTAAAAATGGCAATTCCCGCGAACAGGGCGATAGCCGTATCGATGGCAATCACCCAGAACGCGGAAGATAGGAGATTCTGACTTCTCCCCAGATAGCTGCCGTAGGTGATCATTGTCCCCATGCCGAGGCTCAACGTGAAGAACGAATGCCCCAGCGCCAGGACGATGCTTGATGCCGTCAGATCGCTGAACTTGGGTAGAAATAGAAACTTGACCCCTTCAACTCCTCCTGGCAGCGTGATCCCGCGAAAGACGAGAACCAGAAGGATGACAAGAATCAGAGGCATCATGATCTTGCTCCAGCGCTCAATCCCGGATTTAACCCCATTTACAATAATCCACATGCAAAGCCCCATGAAAATAGCGTGCCAGAACAGGGGGTTCCATGTGTTGGTAACAAAGTCATTGAATCTCTCACTGGCCAACGTGGAATTGCCCGCGAGATCCACAAAACTGCCAGACAGCGACATGGCCGCATACTTTAAGGTCCAGCCTCCCACAACGCTGTAGAATGAGAGGATCACGAAAGCCGAAGCCACTCCCAGGAAACCCACATGCTTCCACACTGTCCCTGGGGCGAGTTTCTTAAATGCACCCACGGGACTCAACTGGGTACGCCGGCCAATCACAAACTCTCCGATGACGATGGGCATCCCCACGATCACGATGCATATGAGGTAGATCAGAGTAAACGCGGCCCCGCCATTCTGACCGGCCATGTGTGGGTATTTCCAGATATTTCCGAGACCCACGGCAGATCCCGCTGCGGCCAGGATAAATCCCATTTTCGAACCCCAATGCTCGCGATCTTGCACTATCTCACTCCTTCCGTAGATTACTCAGCGCATGTGGAGTCCCATCAACGGACTTTATCTCCTCTTGAAACTCTCCAGTGTCAAAGCTGGAAAGATGGCTGTCGACAAGGGCGTCCACCAGATTGTAGACATAAATGAATCCCGCCCACCAGGCGTATTTGTTCCTCTTTTCGCGATACCGGTGTTTTGGCAGGTCGGAATCCTCGGTCCAGTCCCTGTACGCCACACGATTCTCGCGAAATTGGTATGCCACATAGAGTTCGGCACTAAGAATCAAAATGGCCTTCAAATATTTCCCATTATAAACCTGACCACCGCCCGGAATGAGAGAATAGAGTACGGCTCTTGTTGGTGATTTTTCTGCATACGTGGTGTCAGACGACTGAGTTGATAGAAGCGTTGAGAAGGACACGAGGAATGGAACTAGCCACTTCACTCGGCATTAATACCCTGGCCCGCCTGGTGCCAATTGCCTATCACCGAGAGCCCTTTCGGTATGATCTCAATGTGAAGGTCGGTTGTCTCTCCGTCCGGGATTTCACCGTCAATGTGAACGGGAAAAGGAACTTCGCTCTGAATGTCGATTCGGCGGGACCGGTGGGATGTCACCTCATCGATATCGTTGATATTTCCGTTGAACAGCTTGGGAAAATTCATCACAACCTTCATGGAAGAGATATCGCTCACATGGCAAACATCAAACGTGCCATCGTCAAGTAGAGCGTCCGGCGTCAATTTTAGACCGGCACCCACGGACCACCCATTGCCCACGCACAGCAAATATGTGGTCTCCTCAATCACCTCGTTGTCGAGTTCTATTCTCATGGGGATCGATTCATATTTGGCCAACGTCTTCAACGTGGCCCACAAGAATAGCGCCGTTCCCTTAAGCCAGGCAGTTTTCAGACTTTCACGATTGACGCGAGCATCGAATCCGACACCCACCACATTCGTGAAGAAGCGGCCGTTCACCGTCCCAACGTCGATTTCCTTTCGAACGCCCTTAACCAGCAACCTCGCAGCCTCTTCGATGCGCAACGGAATTCCACAACTCCTGGCGAAGTCATTCCCTGTTCCAAGAGGGATAATTCCAAGGGGTGTGTCAGAGCCAATAAGGCCGTTCGCAATTTCATTCACGGTGCCATCTCCGCCAAAAGCCACGACCAGGTCAAATTTTTCCATCTCCTCTGTGGCAATTTCGGTAGCGTGCTTCGGGGCCTCTGTCCAACGAACCTGGTAGTCCTCGTTCGCCTCGTCCAGCAGGGATGTGAAGTGGGGCATCCGCTTCAAAGTCCTCCCCCGTCCACCTCCAGGATTGGCAATGATGAGCATTGACACGATTAGCCTCTTACTACTGCAATACAGTCGATTTCGATATCGGCTCCAAGGGGCAACCGGGACACCTCCACCGAGGTTCTGGCAGGCGGTTCATCCTTGAATAGTCTGCGCAGAACCTGATTGAGCTCCCCGAGTTTTGAGAGATCTGTCATGTAAACCGTCAACTTTACTGCGCAATCCAGACTGCTTCCCGCACCACTCAGGATGCCGTTCACGTTTCTCAAAACCTGCATGACCCTTTCCTTGAAATCTCCCGTCACAAGCTTTCCCGTTGCCGGGTCGATGGGTATCTGGCCCGCCGTGAAAATGAGATTGTCGCTCACAATCGCCTGACTGTATGGGCCTGAAGCTTTTGGGGCCAGTTCCGTTCTCACGGCAAATCTGTTCGTCATTTCTTGGTCTCCTTACAGAGGAGTCACTCCCTTGCTCTCTGCACTTTTTCTTGGATTCCTTCCATTTCGGACCCGCTATCTCCGGGATGGTCCAGGCGTCCATCTCAGCTTCAGGTCACGATTGGCCGTCGTCTCGTCCAAACGCCTCACAGGTGTAGTGTAGGGAGCACGGCGAACCTGGTCCGGGTTCTCTCTTGACTCTTCGTCAATTTGAAGGAGAGCATCCGCAAACCGGTCGATACTCTCCTTCGACTCAGATTCGGTGGGCTCTACCATCAGGGCCTCGGGGACGCTGATGGGAAAATAGACAGTTGGCGCATGGAATCCGAAATCCAGCAGACGCTTACCAATATGGAACGCCCTCACACCCCTTTTTTTCTGCCTTGCCCCGGAAATGACGAACTCATGCATGCAATGATCATCCGCGAAGACCTCGTAGCGATCCCTAATTCTGCTTTTTAGGTAGTTGGCATTCAGGATAGCCTGGCGGGAAACCGTTTCCATCCCTTCCCCGCCAAGCATGCTGATGTAAGTGTAGGCTCGCACAAGAATGCCGAAATTCCCGAAAAAGGCATGCAACCGACCCACAGAATTCCGGAGATCATAGTTCAGACCATAGCGGTCTCCCTGGTGGTCTACAACGGGTACTGGCAGGAATTCGGTAAGTCTGTCAACCACACCAATGGGGCCCGCACCGGGACCTCCTCCTCCATGAGGTGTGGAGAATGTCTTGTGGAGATTGATGTGAACAATGTCAAAGTCCATATCGACGGCTCGAACGATTCCCAGAAGAGCGTTCAGGTTGGCTCCGTCCATGTACATGAGCCCATCCACCTCGTGGACCAGACGGGCTATTTTCGTAATATCGTATTCAAATAACCCAAGGGTGTTTGGCTGAGTGAGCATCATTCCCGCGACATTTTCGGAAAGCTTCGCTTTCAGGTCTTTCAGGTCAACTCGTCCCCTGTTATTGGAATTGACCTCCATTACCTCAAATCCCCCCATGGCCACGCTGGCAGGATTGGTTCCATGAGCGGTGTCCGGTATGAGAATGTACTTTCTCCTGCTTCCCTTCGTTTCGTGATATTTGTGCATAATCAAGACACCGGCCAATTCACCCTGGGACCCTGCGCTGGGCTGAAGGGTGAACCTGTCCATTCCCGTGATGGATTTCAGTTGACCCTCGAGTTCTGCCATCACAGAAAGGGCACCCTGAACCGTCTCCTCGGGTTGACGCGGATGAATGTGCAGGAAGCCGGGAAGTTGCGCCATCGCGTCATTGATTTTTGGATTGTACTTCATGGTGCAAGACCCGAGGGGATAAACGTCCTTGTCCACGTGATGGTTCTTCGTTGAAATGTTGGTGAAATGACGTACGACTTCAGGCTCCGATACCTCTGGAAGGAGAGCATCCTCTGTTCTCAGAATGTCCCCTTCAAAAATATCGGTAGCCTGGATTTCGGGAACGTCGGGATCAGGAAGACTGAATCCAACTTTCCCCTTTCGACTCTTGTCAAAGATGAGATGGTCAGACATCGGTTCCCTTCAGGAGCAGGGTGAGCTCGTCCAGGATTTCTCTGAGAACGGTATCAAGTCTTTTTGAATTCTTGCCTCCCGCCGTAGCAAGGTGGGGCTTTCCTCCACCGCCCCCACCCAGCTTCTTGCCGAAAGACTTTGCCAGATCATCGGCTCTGATTCCCTCGCGGACGAGATCGGGCGAAACAACGCACACCAGAGACGGTTTTGTTTCTATGCTGGTACCCAGCACCCCAATGCCGCTTCCCAGGACCTCAATCAGGTGATCGCCCACTTGTTTCAAGTGATCCAGGTCATCCTCCTCCACCCGGGATACCAGAATACGGTGGTTCCCTACCTCCCGGCTCTCTTTCAACATTCTTGCCAGCTTGTCGCCACCCCCGGATGACCTCCGTTTTTTCAGATCTTTCTCAAGCTTCTTTCTTTGCTCAAGTAAAGCTACCACCCGGTCGACGATCTCGTCAGCGGGAGCATTGAGCAATTCCCGGACTTTTGACAGAGATTCAAATCGTCTTGCCACGTGCTCCACAGCTCCGACACCGGTAACAGCAAAAAGTCTTCGTACGCCGGAAGCGAGCGAGGACTCTTCAGTTATCTTGAAAAAACCGATGTCTCCCGTCCGCTTCACATGAACGCCCCCGCACAACTCCTTTGAGAAGTCACCAATGGAGATTACCCTGACCTGAGCCCCGTACTTTTCTTCGAATATGGCGACGGCTCCCCCCTCCCGTGCTTCATGGAAATCCCGGACACTGATGTCCAGTTCGGTGTTGTTCCGGATTTCCCTGTTGACAATGTCTTCGATTTTTCTCAATTCTTCCGGGGAAACCTTTTCGTAGTGGGTAAAATCAAACCTGAGGTAGTCGGGCCCGACGAGAGATCCCGCCTGCTGGACGTGATCGCCGAGAACAAGTTTTAGCGCCCTGTGGAGCAGATGTGTGGCCGTGTGATTCAGCGTAATCTTCTTTCGTCTTTCCCCCTCCACCTGTGCGGTAACGCGCTCCGAGGTGATCTCGGCCCTTTCCAAAAACGTGCCCACATGAATATGAGTGTCTCCATCCTTAACCGTGTCCGTCACTTCAAGTCTGAAACCGTCGCCTGTGAGGATTCCAGTATCGCCGACCTGGCCCCCCTGCTCCCCGTAGAACGGTGTCTTGTCCAGCACCACCAGGATATGACCACTGGACTCCTGGTAGCGGCGGATGAAAGATTCCGAAGAGAGATCCGTGTAACCCAGGAATTCCGAATCGTCCCCTTCCGTAACGACTGTCCATTGCTTCAAGGAGGGGTCGAAACTGAATCTTGCCTCCGACCGGGCTCTCTCCCGCTGACGCGTCATTTCCCGTTCAAAACCCGCCGTTTCCACCCCCAATCCCTTCTCCTTTGCCATCTGTTTCGTTAAGTCCAGGGGAAAACCGTACGTATCGTAAAGTCTGAAAGCATCCTCTCCGGGGATTGTTTCGCCGGACAGATTCTCAGTGATCCGTTCGAACTGCTCCAGTCCCCTGTCGAGAGTCTCGTTGAATTTGATTTCCTCGACTTCCAGCACTTTTTCCACGTGAGCCTTTCTCTCCACGAGCTCGGGATAGACCTCGCCCATTTCTTCGATCACGGTTTCAGCCAGGCGGTAAAGAAACGGCTCGTGAAATCCGAGCTCCCGGCCGAAACGGGCCGCCCGTCTCAAAATCCGGCGTGACACGTGACCTCTCCCCTCGTTGGAAGGAAGCACGCCATCTGCGATTGCGAAGGAAAGCATCCGAGCGTGGTCGGTAATGGCCCGGTAGGCAACCGGATGATCTTCGCATTGTGTGGTCGTGATCTCTTCGAGTCTTCGGGTCAACGGCTGAAAAAGATCCGTTTCGTAATCGCTTGTTTTATTCTGGAGTACAGCCGTAATTCTTTCGAGGCCGGCCCCCGTATCCACATGTTTAAGCGGAAGATCGTCCACGGAACCGTCCGGGTTCAGATTATTCTGAATGAATACGAGGTTCCACAGTTCCCAATACTGGGGGGAGGCATTGATCTGTTTCCTGTCCTGCTTTGAAACATCTTCCCCCACATAGTAGTGAATTTCGGAGCAGGGACCACAGGGGCCCGTCTCTCCCATTTCCCAGAAATTGTCTTTCTTTCCAAAGCGAAGGACACGTTCGGGCTCAATGTCAGTCACCTTTTTCCAGAGCTCGGCTGCTTCATCATCTTTCTCGTATACGGTGGCCCAAAGACGGTCCTTGGGCAATTGCCAGACTTCTGTCATGAGTTCCCAGGCCCACCGGATCGCCTCCTCTTTGTAGTAATCACCGAACGACCAGTTGCCCAGCATCTCGAAGAATGTGTGATGAAAGGCGTCGTATCCCACATCTTCGAGATCGTTATGCTTACCGCTTACACGAATACATTTCTGAGAGTTGACCAGACGGGGGTGTTTCGCTTTCTCTTTGCCAAGGAACACATTCTTGAACTGATTCATCCCGGCATTGGTGAACAACAGGCTGGGATCATCCCTCGGAATGAGGGAGGAACTGCGGACTGAGGCGTGGTCCCGTTCTTTGAAAAAGTCGATGAAGGTTTGTCGGACTTCTTTCGCTTTCATAATTCAGAAACTGAAGGACGTCTCTATGGTGGTGATATTGATGGACTCACCTTTATCGCTCACGTCACCGTCCCCGTTCACATCGGAAAAGGTTCTGCGGTTCACGTAATTGAGGGTAAGACCTCCCGCCAGCTCAATGCTTACCCGGTATCCCATGACCGTACTCTCGGAGGCCATGAATTCGAATGGATTTTCAACATTCCGCTGATAGTAGAACAATGAGGCCCCCTTTAATCTTGAAAATCCTTGCCGAAGCAAGACTGTCGCTTTCAAACTCTGATTCTGACGTTCTTCGAATTGGTCGAGGTCGGGCTCCCAGATCTGTCCCGTCAGGTTCTGGTACTCGGTCACAAGGGAAACAAGGCTGCCCAGATTCACACCGAACTTACCGTAGAATCCCCTCTGCTTCCCAAAGGTCCCCAGCTTACTTTCCTTCGTTTGAATGGTCATCCGCCCCAGGGAATTCTGACTAAAAGTTGCCCTCTCAACCTCGTAGGACAGGTCCCAGTACCAGAAGTCAAATCGTCCGTCCCCGGGGATAATGCGGTATTCCAGATTCAAGCGGACCGGTCCATAACGGGTGACAAACCCCACGGGAACGATCCCCACTCCCAAATCAACTTCCGTGCTGTCACTCGGGTCCTTCGTCTTTCCTATCAGTTTGGCAATCTCTGCGTAAACGGCGACGGACACGTTTTCACTATCAAGAACTGGATAGGCCACGTCGACGGCAGCACCCACTATCGCGTCACTATTGTCCTTCACGTTTATGGGTTCGCTTTTTGCCCTGATGTCCTTATCCAGGACGTACGGGACACCGCTCCAACCGGAACTCGCATTTAGAGTGTCCGTAATCCCATCGCCGTCTATGTCCAGGTCCTCAGAGTCGCGGATGCCATCACCATCGCTGTCGAGGTATTGACTCTTGTCATCCGGAAAATCGTCCACAAGATCGGGTCGTCCGTCGTCGTCACGGTCTTTCAAACCGAGATATTGGTTTCTATCGGCAACAAGGGAGACACCGATTTCAAAATAACCGGGTACGGAAGTAGTCACCCTCGCTCCAAATAGACCCACGTTCTCTTTGAAATCGTTGACGAATCCGGTTATCCCGTATCTGTCCGATTTCGCCTTGTACTCCAGGCCAACCTTTCTCACCTGAGGATATTGAATGGTATTGGAGTAATCGGCCACCAGAATGCCATACCCGAGCGTTACATGATCCAGGGAACCCACGCGGACATAGAGGGGGTCAACGGGGGAGCCGTACCGGATGTAGTAGATCTTGTCAATAATCGTATTCTTGAAGGCCGAGAGGGATGAAAAATCCCATTCGTCCCGGTGAATATTACCATCAGAATCCATGTACAAGACAATGTCGAGAGCAACGCCGAATTCTCCCATGGGAATCACCGGGCGAAAAGCGAACTGATTCCACAACTTCCTATCGATTGTGACAGTGCCGAAACTCCCTTCCATCGATTTTTCCGGCTCATCCTGAGCCAGGACGAGACCCGCGAAAATGGAAAGGAAAAAAGCGGTGCGGTGTACTTTTTTCATCGTGAGAGACTCCGAATAAAATCGAATTTACCGTCCACTCCAGGCATATTCAATCGCTTTTTAGACGAGAAATCACGGGTTCCATATCCTCCCATGTGTACCCTTTCCTCCTGAGTAGATTTATCAATCTGGCTCTCTCTTTCCGCTCCAGCCGTTCGCCCGGCTCAATACCTTTGTTTTTCAGGAGTCTCTCAATGAGAACGCTGGGAGGGTGTTGGCGATAGGTATCTTCAAGGATTTCCTCGATCATATCCCGGTCTACTCCGGCCTTCATGAGCTCGTCCTTCAGAGCCCTGGGGCCCAGTTGTTTCCTGCCTGTCCGGTCCCGGGCGAGCATTTCGGCAAACTCCCTGTCGTTCAAGAAACCCTTTTCCTCCAATTCCCGGAGAACGGGCTCTATCATCTCCATGCTCCACCCTTTCTTCAACAATTTTCTCTGCAATTCGCGAGTGCTCCGCTGCCGGTAACTCAAAAGATTGAGGGCCGCACCCTTGACCTTTCCCTGCTCGTCCTGAGAGACGAGCATGTTGATTTCCCCATCTGTCAAACGGTCGCCAATCTCGATCCCATGGTCATAAAAAATGCCTTCAGCGATGCTGAAGGCAAACTCCCCATCAAGATAAATGGACCGCCGATCCGGACGTTTTACATTGACCTTGATATGCGTAACTTCATTCTTCCTTGCCATCCCATCAGGTGCCGGGCTCTTGACCGGTCTTCTCAACTTCCATGCCCAAAAACGCCCTCACTTCACTCTCTATGCTTGAGCGAACATCGTCATATTCTTTGAGATAGCTCCTCACGGCTTCCCGTCCCTGGCCGAGCTTTTCGTCCCCGTATGAATACCAGGCGCCGGACTTTTCCACGATATCGCCGCTGACGGCTAGGTCAAGCAGATCCCCCTCCCTGGAAATACCCTCACCGTACATTATGTCAAACTCCGTCTGCCTGAACGGCGGGGCACACTTGTTTTTGACCACTTTTACTCTCACCCGCGACCCGATGCTTTGATCCCCATCCTTTATGGTTGAGATGCGACGAATATCCAGGCGGATAGAAGTGTAGAATTTCAATGCCCGGCCACCGGGGGTAGTTTCAGGACTCCCGAACATGACGCCTATTTTTTCACGGATTTGGTTGATAAAAATGACGGCCGTGTTTGACTTCGACACAGCCCCCGTTAGTTTTCGAAGAGCCTGAGACATCAATCTCGCCTGCAATCCAACATAACTCTCACCCATTTCACCTTCGAGTTCCACTCTTGGAACCAGAGCTGCCACGGAATCAATGATAACCAGATCGACGGCACCGCTGCGAACAAGCGTCTCACAGATATCAAGGGCCTGTTCACCGGTATCTGGCTGTGAAACCAGCAAATCGGTAATATTCACACCCAGTTTTTGGGCATAGAGAGGATCGAGGGCGTGTTCGGCGTCTATGAAAACGCCATATCCCCCTTTTTTCTGGGCTTCTGCGAGGATGTGTAAGGAAAGCGTTGTTTTTCCTGACATTTCCGGTCCATATATCTCCGTTGTTCTTCCCCGGGGAATTCCCTCGATGCCCAGAGCGGCATCCAGCGACAGGGCTCCGGTGGGAATGACATCGAATTTCCCCGTCATTTTGTCCTCTCCGAGGCGCATAACGGATCCCTTCCCAAACTGACGGTCAATTTGACCAATCGCGAGTTCCAGCGCCTTGAGCTTCTTCTCATCATTTTTGCCCATTGTTCTCTCCGTTATTTTGTGGGCGTTAATTCAAAGATTCCAAGTACGGAGTAGATAGGTCCTCCAGGGACAAGGTCACTCTGAAAAAACTTCACCTTCTGAACACTAAAATCGATAGGATCGTACTCAGAATTTATAAAAAGGGATACATCCGGGGTAACCTTTTGTGGATATCGAACGCGCCCGATGGTCACATGGGGCGAGTATTCCCTATTCTCAGGAGGGTATCCCAGCTTTTTCAGATTGGCATTGATATCCTCCACAAGCGCCTTGAGTTTTTCCACCTCTCCACCGATCCCCAACCAGAGAACCCTGGGTCTCTCCTTTTTCGGGAACACACCGGTATCCCGGACTTCCAGCGAAAAATCGTGGTGCCCTTCTACCGCCTTTGCTACTGCCCGTTTGATGTTTGAAGCCTCCTCCGGAGGGGTGGCACCGATGAAGCGGAGAGTGAAATGAATGTTAGCGGCCTTGATCCACTTCACCACTTTTGCCTTAGCCTCAACCGTTGTCTGGAGGTGGATTGCCGTCGACTTCACCCTGTTGGGAAGTTCCACCCCCAGAAATGTGCGAAGTAATCGCTCAGCTGCCATCGCCAGGAAGAAGTCCCCTCACTTCCATTCCATAAAGTATCTCTCTAAGTGAAAATGCTATCACACAACCTGATGTTAAATTGCGAGTCTCAACATATTCAGCGCAGCCTGAGCAGCGAGTTCCTTGTTAAAGCGTCTGTTTTCGGAAAAAATGAATCGTTTCACCTGTCTCTTTCCGGAGAAGTCGAGACCTATATAGGTGAGACCCACGGGTTTCTCCTGTGTGGCACCGCCCGGCCCGGCGATGCCTGTAGTGGAGATTCCCATCTGGGCTTGAAATCTGTCCCTTACCCCCTGTGCCATCTGTCTGGCCGTTTCTTCACTCACTGCGCCTTCAGCCTCGAGTGTCTTCTTTTTGACTTCGAGGATTGAAATCTTGGCCTCATTACTGTAAGTCACGACGCCTCCAAGAACGTAGTCAGAGCTGCCCGGTACATTGGTCAATCTATCGGTCAGGAGTCCACCCGTGCACGACTCAGCCGCGGCAACGGTCACGTTATTTTCTCGCAGCAGCTTCCCCACCACCTCTTCAAGTGTTTCCCAATCTTCCCCGTACACATAGTCGCCTGCCCGGTCGTAGACAGCGGACATGAATTCCGTCACAGCGTCGGGGTCTGTATGGGTCAGACGAAGATCAACGCCCATGAATCCAGGCAGGAATGACACTTCAATTTCAGAAGTCTGCACAAGGTCGGAAAGAAGATCGTAGAGAGCCGACTCCATGATTCCGGTGGTTCGTATCGTATGCACACTTAAGCTCTGTGTGACAATTCCCTGGAGATTTGGAAGAACGATTTCTTCCATCATCGTCTTCATCTCCATTGGAACGCCAGGAAGGACATAATAACGAGTCTCATCTTTTTCGAACATGATACCGAGCGCGGATCCCTTGGGATTTGGAATGACACTCCCCCTGTCTGGAATATAGGCCTGTACCTGGTTAGAGTCCGGAATCTCAAGACCTCTCCGGTCGAATTTTTCCACCAGTTCCCCATAATATTCCTTATCAAACTTCAAGTTGGCTCCCATAAAATCACAAAACGCTTCTTTGGTCACGTCGTCATTCGTGGGTCCCAGACCGCCCGTACAGATAATCAGGTCCGCTTTCTCCCCTGCGATTCCCAGCGCCTCAACGATATCCTCCCGTGAATCTCTGACAGACATTTTGAATGTTGTTCGAATGCCCAAGTCCATCAGTTTCCGGCCGATCCAGGTTGAATTCGAATCGAGGGAAAATCCCCCCAGGAGCTCATTCCCGATGGAAATGATAGCGGCCTTCATTTCACCAATTTGACCACTTCGATCACACCGACGGTATATGCCGCCGCGATGACGTCATCCAGCATTATTCCCCAACCCCCTCCGAGACTCTCACTCTGTCTTGCGGGGAACACCTTGACTATATCGAAGAAGCGAAAAAGGAGAAAGGCCAGGACCATTAAACTCCACGTTTTCGGGACAACGGCAAGAGCAATCCACATGCCCACCCACTCGTCCACAACAACGTAAGATGGGTCGATTTTACCGTTCCCGTTCGATACGATTGCCGAAACGATGACTCCCACGAGAAAAAGGTTCAGGAGGATCAGAACGTAGGGGAACGTTTCAATCGCTGGCAGGACCCACCATATGACCAGGGCAACCGCACTGGCCCATGTTCCCGGGGCGAGAGGAAGGTATCCGATCTTGGCGATTGAGGCAATCCAATCAGATGCACGAAGGAGAAACGCCCTCACGGCGTCTGATGCGGGGTTGAGATGAATTCCCAGATTGTCTGACGGTTGATGAACAGGTAGCTGAGGCCGGTGTAAGCGGTAAAGAGAGTCACGGCGAGAAGCGCGTAATAAATAAGGTGCAAAGAATCAACAGCAGATGTGATTGTGTCTGTGGCCAGAAGCGATAGTTTCTTCATCGCGAGGTATGAAAGAACAAGGAGAACGCCCGCGACTTGAGTTACGGTCTTGAATTTTGCGATCTTGCTCGTCACAAGGCTGATTCCCCGACTCAAAAAGAGCATTCGAAGCCCGGTAACGAACATGTCACGGAATATGATCAACGCGGCCATCCAGTAGGGTACCTTTCCCATAATGGCAAAGGAAATAAACGCGGATGATACGAGAATCTTGTCTGCCAGTGGATCGAGGAATGCTCCCGCTTTGGTTACGAGATTCCGCTTCCTGGCTATGTACCCGTCCCATGCGTCCGTCACCGATGCCACGATAAACACGAGAAGCGCCGCCGGTCTTGCCCACGGAGCATCATAGAATAGACAGATGATGAAAATGGGAGTTAGCAGAATCCGTCCCACGGTGAGAATGTTGGGCATCATTGAGTGGAGAGAAGAGCCTTTCAATATGCGTGCAATCAGCTTCATAAACTAAACGGCTAGAGTTCTCTTCTCCCCTCCAAGGCGCTCACAATCGTCGCCTCGTCGACGTATTCCAGATCACCACCCACGGGAATACCTCTCGCCAGCCGCGTTACCTGAACACCATACGGCTTCAAGATCTTTGCCAGGTAGAGAGTCGTTGTCTCTCCTTCGACACTGGGGTTCGTCGCAATAATCACTTCCTTTTTTCCATCCATTCTTTCCAGAAGAGGATCCACATGTAGGTCATCGGGACCGATCCCATCCAGAGGCGACAGAACACCACCCAGAACATGGTACTTCCCATTGAACTCACCGGTCCTCTCAAGTGCCAGAACATCAATTGTGTCCTCCACCACACACAACAAAGTGTCATCTCGCTTGGCATCGCTGCAGATGCCACAGGGACCCGTTTCGGATATGTTGAAACAGATTGGGCACTCATGAATCATGTCTTTGACGTCGAGGACCGACCTGGCAAGATTCACGGCCAGGTCTCTCTCGGACTTCAATAGATGAAATGCCATCCGTTGAGCCGTTTTCTTCCCAATTCCCGGAAACTGGGATAAAGCATCGATAACTCTGTTCAAGGAATCTGGGAGTACTTTCACGAATCACGTTCCGGGGATCTTCAAGTCTCCAAGGGATCCTGTGACGCCACTGGAAACGGAAGACAATCGTCTCTGTGACTCCTCCCCCGCGTTTTTCATTGCTTGATTGACAGCGGCCACCACCAGATCTTCCACCATCTCCATATCCTCTTTCAGAACCTCAGGGTCGATCTTGATAGAGAGTAGTTCCTGTTTCCCGTTCACTCTCGCCGTCACCATCCCACCTCCCGCCTGAGCTTCAATCTCCAGCTTCTCCAGTTCCGCCTGAGCCGCCTCTAATTTCTCCTGAATATGTTTCGCCTGTTTCAACAAGTTTTGGAAATTGCCTTTCGTTATCATGGTACCTCCTTCAGTTCTTCACTTACGGTCCTGTTCGACGATCTCTCCTCCGAACAATTCCAGCATGCGCTTTGCCACGGGATGGGTTTCCTCAGGTGCTTCTTCCACCACAAATTCAATTCTCAATGTTTCATCGACAATTTCTTCCACGGTCGATTCAATCATCCGCACTTTCTTTTTTAGCACGTCAATGTGAAACTTGTACTTTTTGGGAAACGAGACTGTCAATCGTTTTCCCTTCAATTCGGCAGGGAATCCCTGGCTCAAGAATGTGCCCAGGGAAGTTCCATTCTCTGAAACCTTTGAGATGATGTCATCCCATCTCTTCCGTATCGTTTCGAGCGGTTCAGAGGATGGATCGTCCTCACTTTTCTTCACTTCCGAATCGGACACTCCCCCATCCGCCTTCCCTCCATCCTTTTCCGTCTCCTCGGTGGAGGTTTGCTCGGCTCCTTTTGATGAGGACTGCTCAAAGAGTCCAGGTTGTTCCGAATCTTCCGCCGATTGTTCTTGAGCAGAGGGCCTGACCGATAATTTCGTTATTATGTCACTTATGGTTACCGATGAATCCATTTCCAATAATTTCAGCATCATCGTCTCAACAAAGATTCTGGGCTGCTGGACAATTTTGAGTTTAGATTCCGTCTCCGTCACCTGATCCATATACCGGAGAATATCTTTCCCTTTCCACTCCTTGCTCTCACTCACGTAACGTTCAAGCATCTCCTCCGTGGTTTCAAGTACCTCTCCCGCAGAGTCTGCCTTGCAAATCAAGAAATTGAGAAAATGCCGATTCAGACCAGATAGGAAATTGGCGAGTGAATATCCCTCCGAATGAACGCTTTGCATGTGACGCAGAAGACTCTTTCGATCCCTGGCCTTGATCGCGTCCGTTATGCCGAAGAAAAGTGTTCCCGGGATAATCCCCAGGAGGGACGATGCCTGTTCAAAAACAATGTCGCTGCCACAATATGCAATGATCTGATCTAGAAGACTTAAGGCATCCCGCATACTGCCGTCGGCCATATTCGCCACAAGCTTTTCAGTCCTATCGTCAATAGAAACTTTTTCACTTTCCAATACCTGCCGCATGCCCTTCAGAAGATCATCCACCGCCAACCGATGGAAATCGTGCCTTTGGCACCTTGAGAGGATTGTAGCCGGGACTTTGTTCGGTTCCGTAGTGGCAAAAATGAATTTCACGTGTGGAGGAGGTTCTTCCAACGTTTTGAGAAGAGCATTGAAGGCCGCTGTCGTTAGCATATGAACCTCATCGATAATGAAAATCTTGAACTCTGCATTGATAGGCGGATACTTGACCAGCTCTCTCAAATTCCGGATTTCATCGATTCCCCTGTTGGAAGCACCGTCGATTTCCAGCACATCCATACTTCTTGAGGTGGCGATTTCCTCACAGTTCCGGCATTTATCACACGGATTTCCGTCGTCATTTTTCAGACAATTCAAAGCCTTGGCGAGTACACGTGCCGTGGTTGTCTTGCCGATCCCCCTGGGACCGGCGAACAGATAGGCATGAGCTACGCGGTCCTGGGCAAAAGCGTTCAGGAGTGTTTGGGTCACGTGTTCTTGACCGATAATACCCTGGAATTTTTCCGGCCGATATTTTCTCGCTAGTACCTGGTACGCCATCTTCTGGAATCTCTATGCGTAATGCGTAATCGGTAATTCGTAATGCGAAATTTGTAATGCGTACAATGCTGACACTCTGTGGCCTCTGTGGCAAGAAATGTCCGGTCGTGCACCATGGATTGAAATCACCGGCATGAAATCCTTCAAGGCAGCCAGCTCCTCTTCAGCACTCCACCGGCACATAGAAAATGTTGCCTGCCGCTGCTCCCTCCCGGGTCTGACGGGGTTCAGCAATATTCTATTGCGATGGACTGAAAATTCAACACCGCTTGACTTCAAGAACTTCAGTGGGCAGCCCCGCTCCATGGCATGGGCCCTGCTGTAGCGGATTGCAGGTTACAGGGCACCGCTAGCTCCCCGCCTGGCACGACCGAAATCTTTCCCGGAGTACTGGATAACCGGAGTATTGGAGGCTTGTGGCCCAATTCTCCATTCCCCCATCTGACGTTTGACGTTGGACGTTCGACGTTTTACGAATCACGTATCACACCTCACGTCTCATTTTTCAATTCTCATTTTTCTTTTTTCAATGAGTGCTATTCCCTTTCACGCCCCACGTCTCCATTTCTCCAAGTCTCCACTTCTCCTCCAGAGGAGTTCCTACGGAACAATTCTCCATCGAAATCGTGGAGCCGAAGGGGATCGAACCCTCGACCTTCGCATTGCGAACGCGACGCTCTCCCATCTGAGCTACGGCCCCCATCAAGATGAAAGATAAACGACTAAAGACGAATGAACCAGTCATCAGTAACCAATAACCGCTCTCTGATCACACATTACGTCAAAGCGCAGCGGAGATCCCGACGCAGGTCGGGAAATCACGCCTCACCAATCACGCATCACATGGCAAGCGAATTTATACGGAAACCCGGCGGATTGCAAGAGGTAGGAGGTGGAAAAACAACCTGACACGTTGCAGGGAACCTGTTAGACAGCGCGTCCGACGGGTGTACATTCGATCCAGTTCACGTCGGCGATTTCCGTCCGGATGCTGAAATGTTTTGCTCGAATTCTATCTCTCCCCTGGTCCAGAAGTCACGGTGAAGTCACACGGTTAACTCAACATTTTTTCGCTTGACTACTGAGACGTAGGCGTATAACATCCAATAATTTTAAGGCATCGTCTTTGACGAAAAATCACGCCAAAGCAAGAACAAGATGATAGTAGTATAATTCCCACAAAGATGTCCGCTGAAAATCATTTAGTATTTTCGTTGAATAAGATATGCTGGGAAGTCGAGACAAGATGAGAGAAAGAGACGAAGTCGCAGCTGCGAACGAAAGGCTCTGGGAGAGAGAGGTACAGAAGGGGTGTGGGTTCACGACCCCTTGGCTGGAGCTTGACCCCGAGGTGATTATGCAGTACGCCAAAGGCACGTTGGAGCCTGTACCCGAGCCGCTGACGGTGGTGTCTCCCCACGACATACTCGCTGAGGTCGAGGGCAGGGACGTGCTCTGCCTCGCATGCGGCGGCGGGCAACAGTCAGCCGTGTTTGCGCTGCTTGGCGCACAGGTGACAGTGGTCGACCTGGCCCAAGGGCAACTCGAGGGGGACAGGAAGGCTGCGGCGCACTATGGCTACGAGATAAAAACGATCCACAGCGACATGCGCGACCTTTCGTCGATGGATGATGAGTCATTCGATACTGTGTACGGAACGGCCGTCTGCTACGTCCCCGATGCTCGGGAGGTCTACCGCCAGGTCGCCAGGGTATTAAGGCCACGTGGATTGTACCGTACCGATTGGGGCCAGCCCGCGATCCACTTCGTCGCCTGGGACGGAAGCGGCTATCGGGTAGCGAAGCCATACGCCGAGAGGATCGATCGGCGGGAGGACGGTGGAATCGAGTTTCGGCATTACATGGATGACATCTTTAACGGACTCCTCGAGGTCGGCCTCTCAATTCGGCAAGTGGAGGATCTGTCCCGGCACGTAAAGCCGGACTCTGAGGCTCTCCCGGGAAGCTGGGCTCATGAACGGACGTACTTCGGTGGAGAGTTCGTTGTCGTCGCTCGGAAGGAACGGGGATCTTCCTAATCATTGCTTCCAGCGGATCCCGACCCGTCGGGACCGCTCAACTCGAAACTCTATTCAAGCAATAAACAATATGTTATAGGAGCAGTTAATGAAAACTCTCAACAGGCGAAAGTTCTTACGTCTCTCCACCACTGCGGTTTCTTCATTCATGATAGTTCCGAGAAGTGTGTTGGGCGGTAAAGGTTATGTGCCGCCGAGTGATAAGCTCAACATTGCAGCAATAGGTATAGGGGGCCGGGGAGCAGAGGATCTGCAAAATCTTGAAAGTGAAAATATTGTAGCGCTATGTGATGTGGATTGGGCGTATGCTGAGGAAATCTTCAAGCGCTACCCAAATGCAAGAAAATATCGTGATTTTCGCATCATGCTTGAAAAAGAAAAAAATATCGATGCCGTGCTTGTGGCGACGCCAGACCATACACATGCAATAATATCGATGCATGCCCTGAAAATGGGCAAGCATCTTTATTGTGAAAAGCCTCTGACGCACACAGTTTACGAAGCCCGAAAAATTGCCGAGGCTGCAAGGGAGGCAAAGGTGGCAACTCAAATGGGCAACCAGGGTATGGCCTATAAAGGAAACCGATTGATCAATGAATGGATATGGGATGGAGCGATAGGCCAGGTTCATGAAGTGCATGTCTGGTCCGATCGCCCGACTCGTTTGGGGACTGGGGATTTGTGGTGGCCTCAGGCAATGGAACGGCCGCTCGATGAACCGGAAATACCTGCGACCCTGGATTGGGACTTATGGCTTGGGCCAGCTCCATATCGTCCTTATCATCCGGCTTACGTACCATTCTTGTGGCGCGGCTGGTGGGATTTTGGGGAAGGCGGCCTGGGTGATATGGGAATACACAATATCGCCCCTGCTTTTTCAGCTTTGAAGCTCGGGGCTCCCACGAGTGTGCATTCAAGTTCGACTCCCGTTTACAAAGAGACGTTGCCCTGGGCATCCATAGTGCGTTATGAATTTCCAGCGCGCGGTGATATGCCCCCTGTGAAGCTGCATTGGTATGATGGCGGTATTATTCCGGAATACCCGGAAGAGTTGGAAGATGGAAGAAAACTGCCGCGCGAAGATGGGATGATATTTGTCGGTAGTAAAGGCAAAATGTTGGTCACAGGCTGGGGAGGTGAAAGTCCGCGGTTAATACCGGAGTCGAAGATGCAAGAATATGAACTTCCACCTGAAACACTGCCCCGTTCTATTGGGCATCATCAAGAGTGGATTGAAGCATGCAAGAAAGGCACCCCGACACGATCAAATTTTGACGTTGCCGGACCATTGACCGAAGCTGTTCTGCTGGGACTCGTTTCTGTCCGACTGGGAGGAAAGAAACTATATTGGGACAGCGAGAATCTTTCGGTGAAAAACAGTCCCGAAGCCAATGAGCTTTTGCATTATCAGTACCGTGAAGGTTGGACGCTGTAATTGTTGGTTTGTGGAAATGAAGTAATGACTCGACTGGCTGCCGGATACCTTTTTTCAGAGATTTGATATCTAGCCAAAAATGACACGAGTTTTCGCGAACATGAATATGAGCCATTCTGTTCGCATCAATTCGTGAAGATCTGTGGCTGAAAATCACGCTTTGGTTTGCAACATTGAAAAAAGTGCCCGGCGGTACACTAACTCGAATAGGTGGAAATTGACATGAACAAGAAAATAGGCGTTGGCCTTGTTGGATCGCAGTTCGTCTCAACGATTCATGCGGAATCTCTGAAAACTGTGCATGATGCAGAAATCGTGGCGGTCGCATCGCCCTCGAAAGAACATGCGCGGGATTTTGCAGAAAAATTCAATATTCATCATCATTTCACGGACATTGACAAAATGTTGGAAATAGATGAAATCGACATGATTGTGATTGGTGCGCCAAATATGTTTCATTGCGAGATCACGTTGGCAGCAGCGCACGCCGGCAAGCATGTCGTGGTTGAAAAGCCACTGTGTCTGAACCTTGATGAAGCGGATCAAATGATAGAAGCTTGCAAGAAGGCCGAGGTCAAGCTGATGTATGCCGAGGAGCTTTGTTTCGCGCCAAAATATGTGCGTCTCAAGCAATTGTTGGACCAGGGCGCCTTGGGCGTTCCGGTGCTGCTCAAGCAATCAGAGAAGCACGACGGTCCGCATGCTCCGCATTTTTGGGATGTGGAACAGTCCGGCGGTGGTGTCGCAATGGATATGGGATGCCATGCTATTGAATTCTTCCGTTGGATGCTCGGGCGCCCCAAAATAAAATCCGTTTATGCACAGATGGGTACTTACTTCCATAAGGATAAAACCAAAGGCGACGACAATGCCATCATCATCCTCGAATTTGAAAACAATGTTATGGCTGTGGCGGAAGAAAGCTGGACGAAACTCGGCGGCATGGACGATAAGGCCGAGGTTCACGGCACAAAAGGGGTCGCTTACGCGGACCTGCTTCAAGGTAATTCTATCCTGACCTATAGTCTTGCGGGAGTCGATTATGCCGTAGAAAAGGCTGGAAGCACGAAGGGCTGGAGTTTCACCATGTATGAAGAAATCTGGAATTACGGCTTTCCCCAGGAGTTCGCCCATTTTGTAGATTGTGTTAAGAATGATAAACACCCAGAAGTTACAGGAGAGGATGGTCGCGCTGTCCTGGAAGCGATATTCGCTGCCTATCAATCTGCCGGAAGTGGCCAAAAAGTGTCTCTTCCGTTTGAAACAGACGCGGATAAACCCTACAAGCTCTGGAAATAATGGAACGTTGAAAACGGAGAAAAAACTATTCGAGCAAAAACATAACTGCATCTTTTCAAGCATCTTTTCTATGGCTTCATTCAAATGTAACGGTTCTCTATGACCCGGATGCTGCCGTTTCTCTTTAGGGAAATAGTGTCATGAGAGAACTTGTTTTGGGCGTGGATATTGGCGGAACCAAAACCTCAATAGGCCTCGTGGATTCATCAGGATACATTTTGCACCAAGACAATATTCCGACGAATCCCAAAAAAGGTTTTGAAGATTTCATTGAGCGGTTACTCAGTTCCATCCACAAGATTCTTTTGGATGCCAATTGCTCCTTGCCCGAAATCAAGGGAATCGGTGTTGGCTGTCCGGGCCCTTTAGATCTTGAAAATGGAACTATCCTTAATCTCTACACCCTTCCCTCATGGGAGGGACAAGACATTGTTTCCACAATCAGACAGGCTTCAGGGCTTCCCACTTTCTTGGAAAACGATGCCGATGCAGCCCTTTTAGGAGAATTGTTTGCAGGAGCTGCTCGTGGGCACCAAAATGTAGCCATGCTGACCTTAGGAACGGGAGTCGGTGGCGCCGTTCTCAACAGTGGAAAGATTTACCGGGGATTCCGAGGAGAGCATCCTGAATTCGGCCATATTCCTGGATTGCCGGAAGGCCCCCTTTGTTACTGCGGCTTGAAAGGCTGTCTGGAATCGTTGGCATCGGGAACAGCTATCACAAATTCGGGGAGAAAACGAGGTTTTCGATCCAGTTACGAGGTTTTCCGACAGGCAAGGTCAGGAAATCCTATGGCCCGGGAAATTATCGATCGAGCCTCGAAAGCTCTTTCTCAGGCTACATGGATGCTTCTTCATACCTTTGTTCCGGAAATGATTCTTTTGGGAGGCGGCATAATGGACGATAATTTCGATCTTTTCAAAGACCAAATCGAAGAGACACTCGGAAAAGCCAAATTGGTGGAGCAGATACCTGTAAAGGTTTCCAGGGCAGAGCTTGGCAATCAGGCCGGAATCGTCGGCGCCGCCTATCTGGTAATGAGGTCACCCTAAATCGGCCGGGGCACATCGTATCATAATTCCAGGCCAGAGCATGAAGTTAGCGAAAAGACCAGTCAGGAGTTAAGCGCCCTTCTTTGTCACTCCTCTACTGCAAAATCATTTGCTTGATGCCAAATTATCATCTATCATAACAACAGTCCAAGTAGTTCATTACACATAGGTTGTACGGGAGTTCCGGACAACGGCGATTCGATTCACGCAAAAAGAGACTAGGATTATGCAAAGCAGAATATGGCTCGTTTCATTGTCATTGCTCATGGCAAACTGTGGCCCTGAATCACTGAACGAAGGATCGGAAAATGCCACCTTTGATAAAAGCATTGTTTTAGGGCGATGGGATTTAACCGTTTATGACATCCAGGGCGTCTATCCTTCCTGGTTCGAGATCAAAGAGGAAAATGGCGAATTGAAGGGCCAATTTGTCGGTCGAGTCGGGAACGCCCGTCCCATTCGGTATATCCACTTTGACGGTAACCAGCTTTATCTGTCATTACCTCGGCAGTATGAAAGGCCAGCTGAAGATTTGCTCTTTATCGGCAAAGTAAAAGATGGGAAAATCGAAGGGAAAACCAGAAGTGAGACCGGACATGTTATCCGCTTTCATGCCGAGCGAGCGCCGGCACTCGAATTTCGAGGAGAGCCAGAGTGGGGTGAAACGATAGAACTTATCCAAAGCGAGTTGTCGAATTGGATGCCCCGGAATCCAAACAATGACAATCAATGGGAAATTGAAAATGACATGCTTGTTAATAATGATACGGGTGTCGACCTCGTATCAAGACAAACATTTACTGATTTCAAATTGCACTTAGAGTTTAATATTCCTGATAGCGGCAACAGTGGTATCTATTTGCGTGGGCGGTATGAAGTGCAAATAGAAGATAATTTTGGCAAGAAACCTGACAGCTTAAAGGCAGGCGGAGTCTATGGATTTATTGTGCCACGGAAAATGGCGATAAAACCTGCAGGTCAATGGAATTCATACGATATGACTTTTCTCGGCAGGAAAATAACAGTTATACTCAATGATGAGATGATCATCAATAACATCGAGATTCCTGGCATAACTGGTGGGGCGCTGGACAGTAGAGAGGCAGAGCCAGGTCCACTCATGTTGCAAGGGGATCACAGCGCTATTCGCTTCAGGAATATTTTCCTGACGCCGGCGAAGTGAAATGAATCAAATGAGAATTACTTACCCTGATGCGAACAGACCCCGGCCCAGAATACGGATGAAAACCGGTAATTATTACCCGTGCATCTCAGTCTGTCGTTGCAAATTCAGGGATAGAATATAACACTTGCATTCACCTGACCGGGAACAACCGGGCGCGATTTGAGCTTTGGGATGTCTTTCGAACGCCTTGATCTGAAGCAAAATACAAACTTTCTCACGTTCCCGGTAGGTGATGCGATGGTTAGCTTCCGCCGGGATAATGGATTTTGCATAAGGTACCTGGTCAGCGCATGCGAAAGGATCTTTCACCCCAATTCCGCCTTTAGCAAGCGGCAGGTACCAATGAGGTAATCATAAGTGACACCGGGTGAAGCGATTGCATTTGTTGAAACCCAAGGGATTGTCCTTGAATCAGGAAAGGGGTCTATTCCGAACTTGGCTGACACAGTGGCAGGCGAGCCTATCCGAGGAAGTTACTGGGGCCATCCAAAGGGAAACGAGATTTTCCAACTCACTCGCGCGATCCGTTCCTCGAACGAAGTTGTCGTTTGTCGGCTGGTGGACGGGAAGATCACCTACGTCCACAGGCGGGTATGGCCAGCGGTTGTGCGATTGCAGGAAAGTTTCGACAAAGAACGCTTAGGAGCGGTAAGCGAGATTCATAGCCCATCAGGGAAGCACGAGGTGAGGGTCACTCCGTTTCCCGACTGGGTGCCGACCAGTGTTAGAGAAGAAGCACAGCAGTTGACGGCGTCGGAAGCTGCTTCCCAATTGGTAGAGTGGTTTGAGGGACTATCCGCGGATCTGTGAAACCAGGGCGCAAGCTAACAACTCGCTGAAGCTGACGCCGCGGGCGAGGCGAAAATTAATGCTTAATGATCAGCGACGCAGCTTAGCTCGAGGGCGTTATGGGATAGGATGAAATCGTCTGGCTCAACAATAGGCAAGAATGTCTTGGTTTCACCGGCCACCTGCTGACCGGCCCCCAGGGCGAAATTTGACAGGTTAATCAGGAACGGAGAGGATGCGACGTATGACACAACGCATAGGCGGGACATTTGAAAATCCGGATCAGGTTGAAGAAATTGGTGAGGTTCGCGCCGAAACCCTTGAGCTTGATAATATGACTATCGGACGATTTGTCCATCCACCTGGCTGGCGATGGTCTATCCACCTTCGCCCGATCGTCGGCACCGAGAACTGCCAGTTCCGGCACTTAGGGTTTGTGATCTCTGGGACCCTCGCAGTCTCCCTGACAGACGGCACAACCCACGAGCTTTCCGCAGGCAGCGCTTACGACATCCCCCCGGGGCATGACTCTTGGGTGGTAGGCAGGGAGCCGGCGGTTGTACTCGAATGGAAAGGGCTGCGCGATTGGCTCCAGCCCCGGCACGGTGAGCGGATTCTAGCGACCCTCGCTTTTACAGACATAGTTGATTCCACGGTCCAGGCACGACGCTTGGGCGACCGTGCCTGGCGAGCGCGGCTTGCGCAGCATGACGAGACGGTGCGACAGGTTCTGGCCGAAACGCGCGGATATGAGGTGAAGACGACCGGCGATGGCTTTCTTGCCCGTTTCGGCGGTCCTGCTCAAGCACTGGACGCCGCCACCCGGATCCGGGAGCGGGTAGGCAACTTGGGCCTCGATGTCCGTCAAGGGATACATGTCGGGGAGGTTGAACTGTTGGGGCGTGATATTACTGGGCTTGCGGTACACGAAGCGGCCCGAATCTTAAACGAGGCCGGGACCGGTGAAATCCTCGTCTCAAGAATCGTCCGCTCCCTTGCAGAGAGTGCAGGGTTCTCATTCGAATCGAAAGGAGCCCGGACCCTGAAGGGCATCCCAGGGACGCGAGAACTGTTCGCCTTAATCCCATAGCACCTGTGTCAAAGAACATCGAACGTCATCCCCAACTGAAGATAGGTATGACTTTCGATTTGGTATTGACGTGATTATTTGTGCAGGCCTCACTGACTTGGTTGATCCATGAGCATTTGAAGAATAGGAGAGGGAGATTCACATGGAAGGCCCACCCTATGACAAGAGGATGCAACTGACGGCTAAAACGTACAAGGTATTCGCAAGCTGGGTTCGGACTGTGGACGTCCCTTTCACAGCAGCTGATCGCCAGTCCGTTATACGAATCCGAAGGTTTCGTGAAAGTCGGTGAATCCGGAACATCCTGGACTCTAAAGCTCGAATGATAATCTTAAGCGAGTAAGTTCAGGGACGTTAGAGTTAAGTCGCCTCTTTC